>NZ_JBEZZG010000044.1:0-72260 GCF_040639085.1 Nonomuraea sp. NPDC023979 | reverse complement strand
TCAGAAGGGCGTCCAAGTCTGTCTTCACACACCGACCATGGACGCCCTTCGTCACGCCCGCAGCCGATCACCAAATTTCACATCAGCGATCTAGCTCCGCACGGGCCCCGGGCTCATCCCCTTAATCGCGGTCAGGGCTTGCGGGCGACGCCGCCCAGCAGGATCTCCTCCCAGGGGGCGAGCGGGCCGGGGAGCCGGTCGTCGGGGTGCCATTGGGGGAAGTGGACGACGCCGGGTTCGACGAGGTCGAGGCCGGCGAAGAAGCGGGTGATGCTCTCGCGGCCGCGGAAGTGGCCGGTGCCCATGGTGACCTGGAGCATCGTCTCCAGCGCCTGGGCCTTGGGGTTGGGGCCGGACATGAAGTTGGAGGCGGCCAGGTGGCTGCCGGAGGGCAGCGTCGCCATGTAGCGCCGGATGAGCGCGTGCGGGTCGTCCTGGTCGGGGATGAGGTGGAGGAGCCCGATGGCGAGGACGGCGACGGGCTGGTGGAAGTCGATGAGGCGGCGCAGTTCGGGGTGGCCGAGGACGGCGGGGATGTCGCGGACGTCGGCGGTGATGGCGGTGGCGTGGTCGTTGCGGGCCAGGATGGCGCGGGCGTGCGGTTCGACCATCGGGTCGAGGTCGACGTAGACGACGCGGGCGGAGCTGTCGGCGAACTGGGCGACCTCGTGGGTGTTCTCGACGGTGGGCAGCCCGGCGCCGAGGTCGACGAACTGGCGGACCCCGGCCTGGCGGACGAGGTAGTCGACGACGCGGCCGATGAAGGCGCGGTTGCACCAGACCAGGTCGACGACCTCGGGCACGGCGTCCTTGAGGCGGCGGGCCACGGCCCTGTCGGAGGCGAAGTTCTCGGTGCCGCCGAGCAGGGCGTCGTGCACCCGGGCGACACTGGGCCGCTCCGCGTCGACGCCGGGCGGTATCCACTCGTGGCCGGATTGGATGGTCACCTGCGCCCCCCTTCGAGAGGTTGACGCGGATCGTACCCATTGTCCGGGTCTACGGCCAGGTGGGGTCGCCGGCGGGGGTGACGGGGGCGTCGAGCACGTTGAGCCGTTCGAGCAGGGTGAGGAACGTCGAGGCGTACGGCGAGTCCGCCACGACCGCCGCCACCCGGTCCCAGTCGACCTGCTCGCGCAGCGCCCGCACCTGGGGCAGCAGCGCCCCGTAGTCGCAGGCGTGCTCGGAGAGCGGCAGCAGCCAGGAGATGACCAGGTCGGTGGCCTCCAGCACGGGCACGATGACGGCCGACGCCTTCATCGGCTCGGCGCGGGCGAGGAGCGCCGGGGTGACCTCCTGGTCCGACACCTTGAAGATCAGGTCCACCAGCCGGCCCTCGTCGTACGCCTTGACCAGCCAGTCCTCGGGGGGTTTGGCCGTCTCGAAGCCGGCCGAGCGCAGCGCCTCCAGCGCGGCGGGCACGTCGTGCTCGGCGAGCACGAAGTCCACGTCGTGCAGCGACGGCGCGGCCCCCCTGGCGTAGGCCGCGCAGCCGCCGGCCAGCGCGAACCTCACCCCGGCGTCCTTCAACGCGGAGCTGGCTCGCTTCAGCGTGTCGAGGATGGCGTCGGTGACTTCGTGGCCGTGGCTGCTCATGTGTGCGGGCTACCCTCACGATCGCCGAATAGGCGTGATCACGGGCGTTCGGGGTAGCGCGAGGCCCCATGACGCAATTCCTGGAAAGGACCGAGCAGGAGTACCAGGGCGAGCATGATCGCCCGCTCGGCACGTACGTGAGGATCATGGGCACGTACGGGGTACTGGTCGGCGCGGCGGCGGCCGCGGCGGCGCTGACCGGGCGGCGGGCGCCGGACCGGGTCGGGCTCATGGACCTGGGGCTGATGGCGGCGTGCACGCACAAGGTGGCGCGGCTGCTGGCCAAGGACCCGGTCACGAGCCCGCTGCGGGCGCCGTTCACCCGGTACGAGGGCGTGAGCGGCCCGTCGGAGCTCAAGGAGGAGCCGCGCAACACGATGGGCGAGCTGCTGAGCTGCCCGTTCTGCATCGCGCAGTGGGCGGCCACCGGTTACGCCATCGGCCTGGTGTTCGCGCCGCGGGTGACGCGGCTGGCGGGGGCGGCGATGACGGCGGTGGCCGCGTCGGACTGGCTGCAGCTGGCCTACGCGAAGCTGATGAAGTCGGCTTCCTAGCCTCTGACCAGCGGCAGCACCTGGCGCTGGTAGAAGTCGAAGAAGGCGTCCTGCTCGGGGCCGATCTGGCTGACGTAGACCTCGTCGAAGCCGGCGTCCACGTACTCGCGCAGGGCGCGGGCGTGGACCTCGGGGTCGGGGCCGCACGGGGTGCCGGCGACCGCCTCGTCCTCGGTGACGGAGGCGGCGAGCTGCTCGAAGTGCCGGGGCAGCGGCAGGATCTGGGACGCCTCGCCCTTGATGCCCTGGGTGGGCCACAGGCGGTGGACGGTCTTGCGCGCGCTCGCCTCGTCGGCGGCGTAGCACGCCTTGAGCCCGCCGAGGGTGGGCTTGCCGGCGCCGCCCGCCTGGCGGAACTTCTCCACGCTTTCGGCGCTGGGGCCGGTGGAGACGTAGCCGTCGGCGATGCGGCCGGCCAGTTCGATGGACTTGTCCCCGAAGCCCGACATGTAGATGGGCGCTGGCTCGTCGGGCAGCGTGTAGAGCCGGGCGGTGTCCACCTGGTAGTGGCGGCCCCGGTGGGTGACGAGCTTGCCGGTGAACAGCTCCCGCATGAGGCCGACGGCCTCCTCCAGCATCTCCAGCCGTTCGGCGGCGGGCGGCCAGCGGGACTCGATGACGTGCTCGTTCAGCGCCTCCCCGGTGCCCACGCCGAGCCGGAACCGGCCGCCGGTGAGCGCGGCCGTGGTGGCGGTGGCCTGGGCCACGATGACGGGGTGGGTGCGCACGAGCGGGCAGGTCACGGCCGTGGTGATGGGCAGCGAGGTGGCCTCCGCGATCGCGCCGATGACCGTCCAGACGAACGGGGCCTGTCCCTGCTCGTCGAGCCAGGGGTGGAAGTGGTCGGAGATCCACAGTGCCTCGAACCCGGCGCGTTCGGCGGCCTTGGCCTGGCGGACCAGCTCGCGGGGCCCGTGCTCCTCGCAGGACAGGAAGTAGCCGTATGTCGTCATGCGGCTACCCTTCCCGTCGCCGGAACGGAAAACATGTTAAGTGTCGAATCAGCGGGGCAGTTGCTGGCTCATGGCTACTTTGCTCTGGATCATCGCGGTAATCCTCGTCATCGCCGGGATCTATGTGATCCTGGCCCGTCGCGATCTCCTGTGGGGGATCGTCCTTATCGTTCTCGGTTTCCTCGTCGGGCCTGGCGGGGTCAGTATCTTCAATGTTTAGGCAGGTCAGCGGTCAGTCTCATCCGCTGGGCCGAACTCCGAGACCGGCCCAGCGGAACCAATAAACAGTTTTTGCTTAAATATCGCCCCACGCCGAACTCAGTGCCACTCCTAAGGGCATGGGCGTGGGGTGAGTGATTTGCCGTCGTTCAGCCGTTACGAGACGGGCGCAGCCTCGGCGAGAGTGCGTGAGCAGCTCGCCAGGCTGCGCCTTCATCTGCGCAACGGGGCCGTCATCGACGAGGCCACCGCCCGGCTGGCGACCGGCCTGGACATCCGCCCGGCCGAGGCCGCCGAACGGCTGGCCAGGATGGCCAAGCAGAGCGGGCTCTCCCTGGTCGACGTCGCCCTGGGGGTCGAGCGCCCGCCGGAGCCCGAGGTCGTCGCCGCCGAGGTGCCGGGCTGGGTGCGCGGCATGCTGGAGGCGGTGCACGCCTCCGCCATCTACATCACGCCGGTCTGCGACGAGGCCGGGCGCGTGGTCGACTTCCGCATCGTCGCCGCGAACCGGCACGCCACGACGCCCGCCGGACTCACCGAGGACCAGCTCACCGGGCGGCGCCTGCTCACGGCCAGCCCCGGGGTGGCCAGCTCGGGCCTGCTCGACGACTACATCCGCGCGTACGAGAGCGGCGAGCCCGTGCAGCGGGTGCCGCTGGAGTTCGTGGAGGTCGTGGAGCACCGGGTGTGGCCGGCGACGCTGAGCGTGCGCGCGGCCCGGGTGGCCGACGGGCTGCTGGTCACCTGGCGGACGCTGGACGCCGAGGAGCTGCTGGTCACCGGCTGGGAACGCGCCCAGCGGCTGGCCGAGCTGGGGTGGGGCGAGTGGAACCTGGCCACCGAGAACGTCCTGTGGACGTCCGGCCTGTACGAGATGTTCGGCCGCAACCGGGACGATCCCCCGCTGACGCTGGAGGACGTCTCCAGCATGGTGGTGCCGGAGGACCTGCCGCTGGTGGACGACATGATGCGCTCGCTGCTGGAGTACCGCGAGGCGGTCGAGACGTCCTTCCGCGTCCAGCACCGCTACGGGGTGCGGCACCTGAGCGTGTTCAGCGAGCCGATCCTCGACGGCGACGGCGTGCCGGTGAAGGTCCGGTGGCTGGCCCAGGACGTGACGCGCACCCGCCGCAGGGAGCGGGCGCTGGCGGTGGCGCACGAGCAGGCCACCCGGCAGCGGCGGCGGGCCGAGGAGGAGCACGACCTCACCGTGCGGCTGCAGGACACGATCATGCCGCTGCGCCGCGGCCTCGTGCACACCCCGGGGCTCGCGGTCGGCGTACGGTATCTGCCGGCGGAGGAGCTGGCGCGGCTCGGCGGCGACTGGTTCAAGTCGCGGGTGCTGCCCGACGGCCGCACGCTGCTGGCGATCGGCGACGCGATGGGCCACGGGCTGACGGCGGCGAGCCTGATGCTGCAGATGCGCTCCGGCCTGGCCGGGCTCGCCTACACGGCGGCGCCCGCAGGGCAGCTCGCCACCTGGCTGAACGACCTGATCCTGCACTCCAACGAGGGCGTCACGGCGACCGGCACGGCGATCATCGGCCACTTCGACCCGTCGGACCGCACGTTCTCGTGGACCAGCGCCGGGCATCCCGGCCCGATCCTCGTCAGGAACGCCCGGGCGCGGCTGGTCGAGGCGGCGACGGGCACCATGCTGGGGGCCTTCGGCCCGGTCGAGTACAGCATGTGCGTCACCCCGCTGGAGCCGGGCGACCTGCTGGTGCTCTACACCGACGGCATGGTGGAGCGGCGCGGCCGGGACCTGGACGCCGGGATGGAGGCGCTGGTCCAGGCGGCGCACTTCTGCGTCGGCGACGACCCGGAAGAGGTGATCGACTGCCTGCTGGGACGGCTGGGCGGCGGCTCGGACGACGACATCTGCCTGATGGCCGTGCGCGTCCTCTGAGGAGCCGCCCCTCAGAAGCCGTTGAGGCAGTAGACCGCGTACGCCCGGCCCAGCACCGGCAGGGCCACGTTGCGGACGCGGATGCCGCCCGGCGTCATGCCCTTCTCGCTGCCCTTGTGCGCATGGCCGTGCAGGATGAGGTCGGCCCCGGCCGTGTCGACGGCCTCGGCCAGCAGGTAGCTGCCGAGGAAGGGGTAGATCTCGTGCGGCTCGCCCTCCAGCGTCTCCTTGACGGGCGAGTAGTGCGACAGCACCACGCGCCGGTCGGCCTGGATGTCCTTGAGGGCACGCTGCCACGCCTCGGCGATGTAGCGGGTGTGCGCCACGAAGTCCTTGATCTCCCGCTCGCCGAACTCGCTGGCGCACTTGCCGGCGAACCCGCCGCCGAAGCCCTTGCCGCCGACCACGCCGAGCCGGACCGGGCCGCAGTCGAGGACCGCGCCGTCGTCGTCGAGCACGATGATCCCGGCGTCACGCAGCTCGCTCGTGATCTCGTGCTGGAGATCGGAGTGGTAGTCGTGGTTGCCGAGCACGGCGACGACGGGCACCGGCAGGTCGCGCAGCTCGTCGGCCACCAGCCTGCCTTCCTCCAGCGTGCCGTGCCGGGTCAGGTCACCGGCGACCATGAGCACGTCGGCGCGTTCCTCGATGCCTTCCAGGCGCTTGCGGTACTGGCCCCGGACGTCCTCGCCCAGGTGGATGTCTCCTACGGCTGCTATGCGCAATTCAGTCAAGATGCTCTACCTCCCCGGGCTCGGTCACCTCGACGACGTTGATCTCGTTGTGCACGTGCAGGTCGGGGGCGGCCTCCCTGGCCACCTCGGCGAGCCTGTCGCGCTGTTCGGCGCCGCTCACCTGGCCGCGCAGGAACAGCTGGTCGCCGCGCACGTCGACGTGGATGCCGAGCTCGTGCGTACGACCGTCCTGTGCCATCGCCTCCTGGACGCGGGCCGCGACGTACTGCGGAGCTTCCATGGCTTCCTCCTTACTCTGACGCCGCATGCCCCTGGACGAACAGCTCAAACAGCAACGAGAAGGTCGATGACCGCGCGCTCCACGGTCCCGTGCGTGGCGAGCATGCCGTGGTCGACGTCCGCCCCGAGCTCGGTCAGCGCGCCCGCGATCGTCCGGCCGCGCTCGTACGCCTCGATCACGCGCGGATCCACGTACGAGGAGCGGGCGACCGTCGGGGTGTTGCCCAGGTACTCCGAGACCTCGCGCATGACCCGGGTGATCGCGCGCTTCCTGGCCGTGGCCGAGTCCGCCTCCTTGGACACCGCGAGGCCGACGGCGGCCAGGACCGTGGCGTGCCAGGTGCGGAAGTCCTTGGCGGTGAAGTCGCCGATGGTGTCGCGCAGGTAGGCGTTGATGTCCTCGCTACGCACGTCGGCCCAGCCGCCGTCGTCGCGCCGGTAGCGCAGCAGCTCGCCGTCGGCGCGCAGCGCCTTGAGCGACCTGATGACCCGGCAGGCGCCCGCGTCGGCCACCTCCACCTCGCGCGGGATGTCGCCCTTGGCCGGGTAGCAGCAGGTCACGGTGTTGCCTGAGCAGGTGACGTGCTCCATCCTGAGCGTGGCCAGGCCGTAGGTGTCGTAGCTCTCGCCGCCCACGCGGAAGAAGCCCACGTCCAGCAGCCGCGCGGCGGCGGCCAGCACCCGCTGCCGGGTCAGGCCGCGCCCGGCGAGCTGGTCGTCCACGGTCTTCCTGAAGGCCGGCAGTCGCTCGGCCAGCTCCAGCACCCGGTCGAACTTGGCCTCGTCCTGCTGCCGCCGCCACTCCTCGTGGTAGAGGTACTGCCGGCGGCCCGCGGCGTCGGTTCCGGCCGCCTGCAGATGGCCGTGCTCGGAGGCGCAGATCCACACGTCGGTCCAGGCCGGGGGGATGACGAGCGCCTTGATGCGCTCCAGCGTCGCCGGGTCGCGCACCGGCTCTCCGTCCGGCCCGTGATAGCTGAAGCCGCGCCCGCGGCGGCGCCGCACGATGCCCGGCTCGTTCTGGTCACTGGGATGCAGGTCCGGCACGCCGGCCCGGCTACCCACGACGTTAGGCGGCAAACGGCACGGGCAGGTGGCCCCCATGACTGAAGACCGGAATTGGCAAGAGACCAGGGACGGCCGCGGCCATGCCATGGTCCCCGCCACGCCGCGCGACGTGGTGCACATCCGGGTGGGCTCGTTCCTCCTGGTGTTCCTGTTCGCCTTCGCCGTGCTCGGCGTCATCGCCCGCGCGCCCGTCATCACCGGGATCGCCGTCGTGGCCGCCGTGGTGGTCGTGATCGACATCGTCATGGCCGTACGCCGTCAGAAGAACCGCGACACAGGAGAGGCGGGCTGAACTCCCCCATGTCAGCACATCCCCTCCAGGACAAGGTCGTCGTCGTCACCGGTGCCAGCGGCGGCGTCGGCCGCGCGGTCGTGCGCGAGCTCGGCCGCCAGGGCGCCAAGGTGGCGCTGATCGCCCGGGGCACGACCGGGCTGGGCGCCGCCGCCGTGGACGTCGGCGCCGCCGGCGGCGTCGGGCAGGTGTACGAGGCCGACGTCGCCGACTACGAGCAGGTACGGCAGGCGGCCGAGCAGGCCGAGGCCGACCTGGGCCCCATCGACGTGTGGATCAACGTCGCGTTCTCCTCGGTGTTCGCCCCGTTCACCGACATCGAACCCGCCGAGTTCGAGCGCACCACCGCCGTCACGTACCTGGGCTACGTCTGGGGCACCAGGGTCGCCCTGGACCTGATGCGGCCGCGCGGGCGCGGCGCGATCGTGCAGGCGGGCTCGGCGCTCTCCTACCGCGGCATCCCCCTGCAGTCGGCCTACTGCGGAGCCAAGCACGCCATCAAGGGCTTCACCGAATCGGTCCGCACCGAACTGCTGGCCGAGCGGAGCGGCATCCACATCACCATGGTGCAGCTGCCGGCCGTCAACACGCCGCAGTTCGACTGGGTGCTGTCGAAGCTGCGCCGCCACCCCCAGCCCGTTCCCCCGATCTACCAGCCGGAGGTCGCGGCCCGGGGCATCGTGCACGCCGCCGCGCATCCCGAGCGCAAGGAGTACTGGGTGGGCTCCATGACCGTGGCCACGCTGCTGGCCCAGCGCATCGCCCCCGCGCTCGTGGACCGCTACCTGGGCAGGACCGGCGTGGACTCCCAGCAGACCGGCGAGAAGCCGCCCAGCGGCGTGGCCAACCTGTGGGAGCCCGCCGACGAGACGGCCGACTACGGCGCGCACGGCAGCTTCGACAGCAAGAGCCACGGCCGCAGCCCGCAGCTCTGGCTCTCCCGCCACCGCGGGGCCGTGACGGCGCTGGCGGGCGCGGCGGCCGGGGCCGTCCTGCTCCGCCGCGTGCTGCGCTGACCCGCTCGCGAGCCCTGCCGTCCAAGCCGACCAGGAGGTGGCCTGATGGCCGACCTAGATCTTCAGTTCCTCGGGGAGCTGGCGGCGCAGTTGCGGGTCGACTCCGTGCGCGCCGCCGCCGCGGCCGGATCCGGCCACCCCACGTCGTCGATGTCCGCGGCCGACCTGATGGCCGTGCTGTTCGCCGGCCACCTGCGCTACGACTTCGCCGATCCCGCCAACCCGGCCAACGACCATCTGATCTTCTCCAAGGGGCACGCGTCACCGCTGCTCTACTCGCTGTACAAGGCCGCCGGGGCGATCAGCGACGAGGAGTTGCTGTCGTTCAGGAAGCGCGGCAGCCGCCTGGAGGGCCACCCGACGCCGCGCCTGCCCTGGGTCGAGGTGGCCACCGGCTCCCTCGGCCAGGGGCTGCCCGTGGGCGTGGGCGTGGCCCTGGCCGGGCGGCTGGAACGCATGCCGTACCAGGTGTGGGTGCTCTGCGGGGACAGCGAGCTCGCCGAGGGCTCGGTGTGGGAGGCCGCCGAGCACGCCGGCAGCGAGGGCCTGTCGAACCTCACGCTCGTCGTGGACGTGAACCGGCTCGGCCAGCGCGGGCCTACCCGGCACGGCTGGGACCTGGGCGCGTACGCGCGGCGGTTCGGCGCGTTCGGCTGGCACACCGTCGAGGTGGACGGGCACGATCCCGGGCAGATCGACTACGCGCTCGGCGACGCCCGCAGCACGCGCAGGCGACCCACCGTGATCCTGGCCAAGACGCGCAAGGGCGAGGGCGTCCTGGAGGTCGAGAACCGCGAGGGCGCCCACGGCAAGGCGCTCAAGGAGCCGGACCTGGCGGTCGAGGAGCTGGGCGGCCCCCGCGACCTGCGCGTCGAGGTGCGCAAACCGGACAACGGGGGCGACCCGTACCGGTTCCCCGACGGGGAGCTGCGGCTGCCCGAGTACGAGCTCGGCGCGCGGGTCGCCACCAGGACGGCGTACGGCGAGGCGCTGGCGGCGCTCGGCGCGGCGCGCGGCGACGTGGTCGCGCTCGACGGCGAGGTGGCCGACTCGACCAAGGCCGAGGCGTTCGCCCAGCAGTTCCCCGAGCGGTTCTTCGAGATGTACATCGCCGAACAGCAGCTCGTCGCCGCCGCCGAGGGCCTGCGCATCCGCGGCTGGATCCCGTACGCGGCCACCTTCGCCGCCTTCCTGACCCGCGCCCACGACTTCATCCGGATGGCCGGAGTGTCCCAGTCGTCGATCCGGCTGGTCGGCTCGCACGCGGGCGTGTCGATCGGCGAGGACGGGCCGTCCCAGATGGGGCTGGAGGACCTGGCCATGATGCGCGCCGTCTACGGCAGCACCGTGCTCTACCCGTGCGACGCCAACCAGACGGCGGCGCTGACGGCCGAGATGGCGGACCTGTTCGGCGTCGCCTACCTGCGCACCACGCGGGGGGACACGCCGGTCGTCTACCCGCCCGGCGAGCGGTTCCCCGTGGGCGGCTCCCGCGTGCTGCGCCACTCCCCCGCCGACCGGGCCACGATCGTGGCGGCGGGCATCACCGTGCACGAGGCCTTGGCCGCGCACGAAACGCTGGCCCGCGAGGGCATCCACGTGGGCGTGATCGACATGTACTCGGTCAAGCCCGTCGACGCCGCCGCCCTGGTCGAGGCGGCCACCACGACCGGCAACCTGATCACCGTCGAGGACCACCGGCCCGAGGGCGGCTTGGGCGACGCCGTCCTGGACGCGGTCAGCGAGCTCGGCCCGCGCGTCGTCAAACTCGCCGTCCACGGCCTGCCCGGCTCGGCGACCCCGCAGGAACAGCTCGCCGACGCCCGCATCGACCGGGACGCCATCGTCGCGGCGGTCAAGCGGCTCATCTGAGGCGCACACGCGAGAAGACCTCCACCCGGGCTCCGGGTGGAGGTCTTCTTCCTGCGGTCAGCGGGACTTGGCCGTGGCGCGCCGGTTGGCCTTCTTGATGGCGTCCACCAGCTCGGTCTTCTTCATCTTCGACCGGCCCTTGATCCCCAGCCTCGACGCCACCCCCTGCAGGTGATCCTTGCTGGCGTTGGCGTCGACGCCCTCGGCCGTGCGGCCGGACCGGTCCGTGGCCCCCTTGTCGGAAGGCCCCTTCTTCGCCTTCGGCTCCCAGTGGTCGCCGACCTTCTCGAAGGAGTGCTTCAGCGCCGCGAAGGCCGTCATGTGGGCGCGCCGGCCCTCGCCGTACTCCTCGACGGCCGAGTCGTGCGCCTTCATCCACGTGTCCTGCGCCTTCTTGGGCGAACGGCGGATGGTCTGCGGCAGTTCCTGACTGGCTGGCATGTGGCTTCACCTCCTACAGCGGCGGCTCGTCATGGTGCCGACGCTCCTCGTACACCGTGGTCCTGCGTGCCTCGGGCTCCTCGTAGATCTCGTGCCTGTGGACAGGCTGTTCGATCGGGCCCACGGCCCTGCGGGTCACGCTGATCCGGTAGATGCCGAAACCCAGCCCGACCAGCCCACCCAGCATGATGATGACGCCGACGATGTTGATGTCGAGACCGGCGAGGTCGAATTCGACGGCCCAGGTGAGGATCGCACCGAGCATGATGAGGATGATGCTTCCGGCGATGGTCATTTGCTTTACCTCCTTGGCACGAGAGAACCTCTATCCATATGTGGAAAAACAAACCAATCGTGGTGATCGGGCTGATGGGCAGCGGTAAGACGACCGCTGGCCGGCTCCTCGCGGAGTCCCTCGGGCTGCCCTTCAGCGACAGTGATCCGTTCCTGCAAGAGCGTTACGGGCTCAGCGCGGCCCAGATCGCCGCGCGTGACGGCGCCGACGTGCTGCACCGGCGCGAGGCCGAGCACGTGCTGCACGAGCTCGCCGACGGGCCCAAGGTGATCGCCGCGGCGGCGAGCACGCTGGAGAGCCCCGAGGTGCGGGCCGCGCTGCGCGACGCGCTGGTCATCTGGCTCGACGCCGACGACGAGGTGCTGACGCAGCGGATGCGCTCCGGCGACCACCGGCCCGACTTCTCCCCGGCGGCGATGCGGGCCAGGCGCGAGCGCTTCTTCACCGAGGTGACGGACCTGAAGTACGACGTGGGGGCGTTGCGGCCGGAGGAGGTGCTGGCGGCGGTCCGCCGCGATATCGGCTTGCCCCCCGCCGAACAGGGCTGATAGCCATGGGCGATGTTCTCTGACAAACCTGTGCTGGTGGGCTCCCGCGTGACGCTGCGGCCGGTCGGCCCCGAACACGCCGAGGGCCTGTTCGAGCTGGTGTCCGACGCCGAGGTGCGGCGGCTCACCGGCTCGCACGGGGAGATCGACCTGGAGGCCGCCCGCCGCTGGTGCGCCACCCGGGCCGACCACGACGACCGCCTCGACCTGGCCATCATGGCCGGCGACAGCTACGTGGGCGAGGTGGTGCTCAACGAGCTCGACCCGGCCAACCTGTCGTGCAACCTGCGGATCGCGCTGCTCGGCTCGCGGGTGTTCGGCAAGGGCTACGGCACCGAGGCGATCGAGCTGGTGCTCGGCCACGCGTTCACCAGGACGCCGCTGCACCGCGTCAGCCTGTGGGTGCACACCTTCAACGAGCGGGCCAGGCACGTGTACAAGAAGGCCGGGTTCGTGGAGGAAGGCGTGCTCCGCGACGCGCTCCACTGGGACGGCGCCTGGCACGACTCGGTCATCATGTCCGTACTGCGGCCGGAATGGCTGGCAGGATCCCGGAGCCTGCAATAATGATCATGACCACGGGCTCCCCGAGGCGCGCGGGGAGCCTGTGGTGTCCTGGCACCAGGCGCAACCAAACGCCGCGGTCGCGCATCTAAGCCTTCGATGATGCGCTCGGTGCCCGGTGACCCCGACAGGCTTGGCGGCTACTGGCCGGCAGGCAGGCTCAGCGCGTCCCGGCGCGGCGTCGTCTACGACGCCTACGACGACGAGGGGCGCAGGTTCGCGGTCCTGGTGCCGCGCGGCGCGCTCCCCCCGATCCGGCCGGTCGCCCACCCGTGCCTGGCCGAGGTGGTCGAGGTCCGGCCCGACGCCGCGCCCGCCTACCTGGTCACCGCCTTCGCCGACGGGCCCTCCCTGCGCGAGGCCGTCGAACGCCACGGCCCCTACTCCGGCGGCGAGCTCGTCACGCTCGCCTCCGCGGTCGCCGCCGCGCTGGCCGCCCTGCACGAGGCGGGCGTCGCCCACCAGGACTTACGACCCGAGAAAGTGCTGCTGAGCGCCGACGGCCCCAAGGTCGTCGGCATCGGCGGGCCCGGCGCCGTCGCCGGCACCCGCACCTACATGGCGCCCGAGGTCTTCACCGGCGAGCCCGCCGGGCCTGCGGGCGACGTGTTCGCCTGGGGCGCCCTCGTCCTCTACGCGGCCACCGGGCGCGACCCCTTCAGCGGCGCCAGCCTGGGCGAGGTCATGCACCGGCTGCTGTCCGCCGACCCCGACCTGACCGTGCTGCCCGGCACGCTGCGGCCCCTCGTCGGCCGCGCCCTCGCCAAGGACCCCGCCGCCCGCCCCTCCGCCGCCGACCTGCCCGGCCCGCCGCCCGGCGGCCCCGCCGTCGTCCTGGCCCCCGGACTCACCGGCCCGCCGCCGCTCGGCGAGGTGGCCGAGCAGGTGTACGCCACGCTGACCGGCCCGCAACGCGCCGAGCTGCCGGGGCTGCTGCTGACGCTGCTCGAAGGCGGCCCGGCCCACGACGAGCACGGCACCCTGGCCCGCCTGGAGGAGGCCGGGCTGCTGGTGCGGCCCAGCCTGCGCGTTCCCCCGGTGGAGACGCCTGCGGGCACCCTGGTGGCGATCGGCGGCCACGGCATCGTCCCCGCGAGCGCCGCCCTCTACCGCGCCTGGCCCCGTCTCCGCACCTGGACCGCCCTCCACCCCGACACCGGCCACCCCGACACCGACCACCCTGCCCCCGACCACCCCGCTCCCGAGGACACCCCCGCGACCGTCCACCTTCCGGCGACCGCCCCTGCGGACGAGCCCCCTCTCACGGATTCCCCTGCGGGCGAGCTCCCTCATGCGGCCTCCCCCGCGGGCGGCCTACGTGGGCGGCTCTCTGGGGGTGACCGTCGTGAGCAGCCGCCGGCGGCCCCCTCTGCGGGCGCTCGGCGTTCGGTGCCCGCGCCCGAGGCGGAGGGCCGGGTGCGGCGGTTCCGTCCGCCCAGGCGCTTCCACGGCCCCGGGGCCCGGTGGCGGCGGCGGAGCGGGGTGGCGGCGCTGGCGGCGGCCGTGGCGCTGCTGGGCGTGGCCGTGGTGACCGTCAAGGAGCGGCCCGAGCAGGTCAGCCGGGACAACGCGCGCCTGGTGGCCGCCAGGGCGGAGGCGCTGCGCACCGAGGACCCGCAGACGGCGATGCGGCTCAGCGTCGCGGCGTGGCGGCTGGCTCCGGTGCGCGAGGCGCGGGCGGCGTTGCAGGCGTCGCTGTCGCAGGAGGAGCTGGGCGTGTTCACCGACCCGGTGCCCACCCGGGGCGCGCGTTATCGGCTGAGCGGCGACAGCCTGGTGCGGTGGGAGGGTGACGCGGTCACCGCGTGGGACGTCCCGACCGGCCGTCGGCTGGCGACCCACCCGCTGCCCCCGGCCACGACGGGCGTGAGCGACGACGGCCGCTACGCCGAGACGGCGGGCGGCACCCCGGTGGCGGTGGCGACGGGGGCGCAGACGGATGCCGCGTTCCTGGTCAGCGTGGGCGGCCGGACGGAGCTCTTCTCGGGCGGCGAGCGGCTGCTGGAGGTGGCGGGCGGCCGGGTGGCGCTCTCGCCCGACGGCCGCCGGGCGGCCGTTTCGAGGCCGGACGGCCGGGTGGAGCTGTGGGACGTGCCGAGGCGCGCGCTGACACGGGCGATCCGCGTCGCCCCCGAGGAGGGCGCGGCGCCGCTGGCGTTCAGCCCGGACGGCCGCCTGCTGGCGGTCGCGGGCGCGAAGACGTTCCTGATCGGCGCGTCCACCACCCGGACGCTGACCCCCACCTCCGACGCCCCCACCTCCGAGGCCCCCGCTCCCGCCGAAGCCGCATCCGAGGACACCGCCCCCGCCGAAGCCGCGTCCGGGGAGCCCTCCGGGCCGCCCGTGTTCAGCCCCGACGGCCGGTTGCTGGCCGTGGCGAGCGGCGACGCCGTGCGGCTGTGGCGGGTCGGCGACGGGCGGCTGCTGAAGTCGGTCGCCCTGCAGTCCCCCGGCCACTCCTACACGTTCTCGGCCGACGGCCGCGCCCTGCACTACCTGAGCGGCCCCGGCACCGTGATCTCGCTCGACGTCCAGGAGACCGGCGAGGCACGGGCCGACGCGGTGCGGGAGGTGTGCGCCAAGGCCGGCGGGCTGAGCGAGGCCGAGTGGCGCAGGCTCATCCCGGAGACCGGCTACCGGCAGGTGTGCTGAGCGCGTGCCCGCAGCGGCGGGCCGGCCTGGTGCCGCCTGCGGTGAAGTCCGGGTCGAGCTCCACGTCCGTGAGGATGGTGCCCTCGACGGGCCGCCGCACCGTGGTCATCCGGCCGCAGTCGTAGAACACGTACGACCCGGCGTCCTGTCCGAGCACGAGCCACCGTTCGCGGGAGACCGGCTTGCCGTCGCCGTCGCGTACGGCGGCCCACTGGTTGGGGAAGCCGGCGAGCTGGAGCACGAGGTTGCCGTTGCCGTTGGCGTGGATGTCCTCGGCGCCGTCGGTCATCCAGCCGACGAGCACGAACCCCAGCCCGATGCCGACGAACGCGCTGGTCAGCACCCGCATCCCGGCCCGTCCGGCGGGCCGGGCGCGCAGCAGCCGGTACGGGACGAGGAAGCCGAGGAGCGCGACGGCCACGACGGTGACCAGCACCGGCAGCGCCAGGAACAGCACGACGAGCGTGGTGACGAGGCGGCCCAGGATGCCCGCCTGGTCGAGCCCGGCCTGTTCGGGGGTTATGCCGAAGGTGTCGTAGACGCTCTCGAAGCCCATGTACAGCAGCGCGTACAGCCCGACCGCCACGGGCACGACGACGGTGCCGAGCTTGTCGAACAGGTCCAGCACGCTGCCCCGGTCCACCGGCTCCGCTCCGGTGCGCTCCTCGGCGGGCAGCACCGTTTGATGACTCATGTGACGGCAGTGTGGCTTGTGAATATTGATAACGGATCGACGGGAGATAACCGATTGGGCGGCAAGCCGGCGACCAGAGGGCGGCAAGAGGCGGCGCGCATGCTTCCGGCATGAGCACCGTGAAGCTGAGCACCGTGAAGATCCCGGCGGTCGCCCCCCGCCGGCCGGACGAGCGCGAGCCCGACCTCACCTCGATGTACGTCATCCACCGCGCCATGCTCGCCGACCTGCGCCGCCTCGCCGCGGCCTGCGCACGGGGAGGGCGGGACGGCCCGGTACGCGCCTACACGGCGGCGCTCCTGACCGAGGTCGACCACCATCACGCGAACGAGGACGACCTGCTGTGGCCGGTCATCGAGCGCACCGCGGGCCATGCCGTGGACCTGTCCCCGTACACCGACGACCACCAGGCGCTCGGCCCGGTCCTGGACCGGTGCCGGGCGGCGCTGGACCGGGACCTCGCGGCGCTCGGACACGCCCTGACCGAGCTGCTGGAGCTGCTCGACGACCACATCGCGGAGGAGGAGTCGGAGCTGTTCCCGATCATCTTCCGGTTCGTCCCGTACGAGGCGTACGCGTGGGTGGAGAAGCAGGTCGGCAAGCGGGCCACGCCGCGTCAGCTGATGTTCACGGTGCCGTGGCTGCTGCGGTACGCCACGCCGGAGGAGGGCGCGCGGCTGCTCACGGCGGCGAGTCCGCCGCTGCGCCTGCTCGTCCCCGCCCTCAGGCTCCGGTACGCGCACCGCGAGATGCGGACGTTCGGCTGAGTCAGGCGAGCGCCGCGCGGGCCGCCTCGCGCCAGGCGGCGACGCCGGCCCGTTCCGCCACCTCCAGGGCCTGCCGGTAATGGGGCTCGGCAGGGCGTCCCAGGTAGGCGGCGAGGTCGCCGAGCACCTGGGCGGTGGGCCAGACGGCCAGGTAGCCGGTGCCGCCGACCGGCTGCCCGTCGTACGGCAGCAGCTCCTCGTACGCGCAGGCCGCCCGCGCCCGGTCGTCCAGCGCCACCCCGAGCAGGCCGCGCACGGCGGTGAGCAGGTGCCAGAAGTAGTCGCGCCGCAGCGGCCTGGCCGGGACGGGCACCAGCGCCCGCGCCTCGGCGACCCGCCCGGCATGGCAGAGCGCCAGCGCGTACAGCTCGGCCGTCTGGTCCCGCCACGGCTCGTAGGCGGCGAGCGGCTCCAGCCGTGGCAGCAGCGGCGTCAGGTCGCCGCGCAGCAGCCGCATCCCGTACAGGCCGAGCGCGAGCAGCCCGGTCTCGTGCTGCCACATGCCGAGCCGCCCGGCCAGCTCGGCGGCGGCGCGGTAGCGGGCCTCGGCCGCCACGTCGTCACCGGCCAGCACCGCGCGGAGCCCGTCGTAGAAGCCGGTGACGACCAGGGTCAGCGGCAGGTCGTACCGGGTGGCGAGGTCGCGGGCGGCCGAGGCGTGCGCGTCGGCGGCGGCGAAGTCGGCCTCGCCCGTGGCCGCCTGCATGAGCATGAGCCGGGCCAGCGCCTCGACGGTCACGTCCGAGCCGGACAGGGCGAGCAGTTCGGTCCCGATCGCCTTGCGCTCGGCCAGGCCGTCGTAGCGGAACGACTGGTGGAAGCGGCCGTTGAGCGCGAGCACCAGCAGCGGGCGGTCGCCCAGGCGGCGGGCCATCGCGACGGCCTCGCGGGAGGCCAGGTAGCCGCGTTCGGTCGGCTCGCCTTCGAGCTCGAAGCCCAGCGTGGTGAGCAGCCGGCAGCGGGTGCGGCTGTCGCCCGGCGGCAGCGTGGCCAGCGCCGCCTCCACGGCGTCGATGAGCGCGGTGTCGAGGCCGCCGTACTCGCGGTTGCTCCAGAACGTCGGCACGTCGAACGAGACGATCACCCGGGCGAGCAGGGCCGGGTCGCCGAGCGGGAGCGCGTCGCGGACGGCCCGCTCGCGGTGCGCGCGGGCGGCGACGAGCCTGCCGGAGTTGGCCAGCGACGAGACGAGGCCGAGCGTGAGCTCCAGGCGTTCGCGGGGGTCGCCGGTGAAGGCGTCCAGCGCCTGCTGCCACAGCGCGGCCGCCTCCTGGTGCGCGAAGCGGCGTCCGGCCTGCTCGGCGGCCAGCCGGGAGTAGCGCACGGCCTTGGCCGAGTCCGCGCCGCCCGCCGTGTAGTGGTGGGCGAGCGCGGCCACGTCGCCCGGGTCGTGCTCCTCGATGGCCCGCGCCACCCGCTGGTGCATCCTGGCCCGCCTGATCCGGGACAGGTCGTCGTACAGCGTGTCGCGGATGAGCGCGTGCGCGAACCGCAGGCGGCCCGCCCGGGGCTCGGTGAGCAGGCCCGTGACCAGCCCGGCCTCGACGGCGTCGAGCACGCTCTCCTCGTCCGCGCCGCTGACGGCGGCCAGCACGTCCACGTCGCTCTCCCGGCCGATGACCGCGCCGTGCCGCAGGATCGTCGCCGCCTGCGCGGGCAGCCGGGCGACGCGGCGGCGCAGCACCTCCCGCACCCCCGCCGGGATCGCCGCCGGGCCCTCGGCGTCGAGCAGGCGCGCGGTCTCGCGGACGAAGAACGGGTTCCCGCCGGTCCGCTCCGCGATCTCCGCCACCGTGCCGGGCGGGGCCGGGCGGCCCGTGGTGGCGCGGATCAGCTCGGCCACCTCACCGGCGGCCAGGCCGCCGAGCTCGATCCTGGCGGGCCCGTGCGCGGCCAGCGCCGCCAGCGCGTCCGCCAGCGGCTCGCTGGGCTCGGTGTGCCGGTACGAGCCGACCACCAGCACCGGCAGCCCGGCGGTCTCCTCCACCACGTGTACGAGGATCGCCAGGGTCTCGGCGTCGGCCCGGTGCAGGTCGTCCAGGACGAGCAGCAGCGGCTCCCCCACGCCCGACACGAACGCGCTCACCGCCCGGCGCAACCGGAACCTCGCCGTGGCCACGTCGCCCCGCACCGGCGCGTCGAGCAGCAGCGGCGCCAGCGGCGCGGCGTCGGCGGGCGGGAAGCGGGCGGCCAGCTCGCGCAGCAGCTCCGCCCACGCCCACCCGGCGGGCGCCCCCTCGTGCTCCGGGCACCGCCCCCACGCGGCCACCCACCCGGCGCCCGCCAGCCTCGCGCGCACCTGCTCCATGAACGCCGTCTTCCCCGCCCCCGGCTCCCCGCTCACCAACACCACCCCGCCCCGAGCCTCCCCGCCCCCGGGAAACCCGCCAGCAGCCGGAACCCCCGGAGCGGGCGAAACCCCCGGGGCAGCCGAAGCGCCGCCCGAAACGGCCGGCGTGGGCGGCGTGGGCGGCGCGGACGGCGCGGGCGGCGCCGCCGGCGCTCCCGCCGCACTGGGAACCGCCGCCGGAGCGGCCGGAACCTCCGAAGACCCCAGAGCGGCCGGAGCCCCCGGAGCGCCGCCGGGCGCGGGCGGAACCCCCGGGGTCGCCGGAGAACCCGAAGGTCCCGCAACACCGCCGGTCGGCGGGGTCCCTGGGGTGGGCGGGTAACTCGGGTGGGTGGTGAGGGTGAGGACGGTGGTCAGCTCGGCGTGGCGGCCTATGTACGGGCCGGCGGGGGCCGTGGGGGCGGAGGGCCGGGCGGGAGATGGGGCAGGGTCGCTGAGGTGGGGGGCTTGGGCGAGGATGTCCTGTTCGAGGCGCCGCAGTTCGGGCCCGGGGTCGACGCCGAGTTCGTCGGCCAGGACAGCGCGGGCGCGGCGGATCGCGCCGAGGGCGTCGCCCTGGCGGCCGCACCGGTAGAGGGCCCGGGCCAGCAGCGCCCAGGCGCCTTCGCGCAGCGGGTGTTCGCCGGCCAGCCGTTCCAGGTCGGGGATGACGCGGGCCGCCCCGCCGAGCCGCAGGACGGCGCCGGCGTGCCGTTCCCTGGCGGTCAGCCGCAGCTCCTCCAGCCGGGCGGCCTCCGCATCGGCCCAGTGGGAGCCCGCGAACTCCTGGTAGGCGGGCCCGTGCCACAGCGCGAGCGCCTCGGCGAGCGGTTCTGGCCCGGCCTCCGGGTCGCCGACGAGGGCTTCGAACCGCCAGGCGTCGACCGCTTCGGCGGGGAGCCGCAGCGCGTAGCCGGGCGGCTGCGTGACGAGCACCTGGGCCGGGGAGCGGGGCGGGCGGCCGGGTTCGAGGGCCCGGCGCAGGTTGGACAC
Organism: Nonomuraea sp. NPDC023979; assembly: GCF_040639085.1. Lineage (NCBI taxonomy): Bacteria > Bacillati > Actinomycetota > Actinomycetes > Streptosporangiales > Streptosporangiaceae > Nonomuraea > Nonomuraea sp. NPDC023979. The sequence goes on along the minus strand of NZ_JBEZZG010000044.1, from coordinate 52,527 downwards.
GTACGACTGGACGGCGGCGAGCGCCTTGGGCGGCGCCTCCTCGGCGTAGAGGTCGTCGATGAGCCGTTCGACCGGCACCACCTGGCCGCCCGCCGCGAGCAGGCGGCCGAGCACCGAGCGCTGCCGGGGCCTGCCCAGCGCGACCGGCTCGCCGCCGAGGCGGGCGGCGAGCGGTCCCAGGACCTGGAATGTCAGCACCGGTCCTACTTTTCCAGGTTGCCGGGGAGCCTGGAAGCCGGGCGGGTTCGGGCGCATACTCCCGTTGGGGAGGGCAGACCACAACCCGGCGTCTCCCGCCGGTTCCGCTGGGGCTATCGCGGCACGGGACCTGCCGCGATAGCCCCTACCGTGGTGCGCATGAACCCTCTCCTCACCAGCAGGGCGCTCAACCGGGCCACCCTCGACCGCCAGCTTCTCCTGTCCCGCGCCGAGCTGCCGGTGACGGACGTCGTGGAGCGGGTGGGCGGTTTGCAGGCGCAGACGCCGCACACCTGGTACACCGGCCTGTGGAACCGGATCGAGGGGTTCCGGGCGGCGGAGGCGTCGGCGTTGCTGGAGTCGCGCGCGCTGGTCCGGCTGGCGTTGCAGCGTTCGACGATCCACCTGGTGACGGCCCGCGACTGCCTGGCGATGCGGCCGCTGCTCCAGGTGGTGACCGAGCGGATGACCAGGTCGACGTTCGTCAGGAAGCTCGGCGACGTGGACCTGGCCGAGCTGGCCGCGTACGGGCGGGAGCTGGTGGAGGCGGAGCCGATGACGTTCGCGGCGCTGGGCAGGGCGCTGGCGGAGCGGTGGCCGGGTGAGGATCCGCACGCGCTGAGCCAGGTGGTGCGCTGGCTGGTGCCGCTGGTGCAGGTGCCGCCGCGCGGCCTGTGGGGCAGGAGCGGCCCGATCGCGCACACGAGCGCGGAGTCGTGGCTCGGCTTCGAGGCGCCGGCGATGACGCCCGCCGAGCTGGTCACTCGCTATCTGCGGGCGTTCGGCCCGGCGACGGTGATGGACGCGCAGACGTGGTCGGGCCTGACGCGGCTGGGCGAGGTGGTGGAGTCGATGGATCTCGTACGGTTCCGCGACGAGCGGGGCCGGACCCTGTACGACCTGCCGGACGCCGAACGCCCGTCGCCGGAGACGCCGGCGCCGGTGCGGTTGATGTACGACTTCGACAACCTGTTCCTGTCGCATGCCGACCGGTCCCGGGTCATCACGGAGGCGGGGTTCGCCGCGCTGGGCGATTTCATGGGCACGAACGTGATGCCCCGGGTCATCCTGGTCGACGGCGTCACCGCCGGGGACTGGACGGTGACCAGGGCCGGGAAGGTGTCCACGCTGGGTGTCCACCAGTGGACGCCGATCAAGGACCTGGACGCGGTGGCCGAGGAGGGGTTGCGGCTGCTGGAGTTCCTGGCCCCCGGCGACAAGCATGAAATTTCAGTCTTTGATGGCCCCTCCAAGTCCTGACACCAGCTTCCGCTGCACCCCCACGAAGAAGATCAGCACCGGGATCGTCATCAGCGTCGAGGCCGCCATGATCCCGCCCCAGTCGTTCTCGTCCGGCTTGAAGAAGACGAGCAGCGCGGCGGGCAGGGTCTGGCTGTCCTTGGCCGAGATGATGAACGTCCTGGCGAAGATGAAGTCGTTCCAGGCGGTGATGAAGGAGAACACGCTGGTCGCCACCAGCCCGGGCGCGACCAGCGGGAACAGCACCCGCCACAGGATCGTGGCGCGCCCGGCCCCGTCGATCATCGCCGCCTCCTCCAGCGCCTCCGGCACGGCGGCGACGAACCCGCGCATCATCCAGATCGCGAACGGCAGCGAGAACGCCAGGTGCACCAGCACCAGCGAGCCCAGCGTGTTGAGCAGCCCCAGGTCCCGCACGACGAAGAACAGCGGGATCGTCAGCGCCTCGACGGGCACCATCTGGGCGATCAGGAACATGATCAGCACCGTGGTCCGGAACCGGAAGTGGAACCGGGTCACGGCCACGGCCGCCAGGAACGCCACGAGCGCCGACAGCACGACGACCGAGAGCGCGACGATGGCGCTGTTGACGAAGTAGCGGCCGAACCCCTCCCCGGTGATCACCCGGGTGAAGTGCTCGAGGGTCGGGTTGAGCGTCCACGGCTTGACGTCGAGCGACTGGATCTCCCCGGCGGGCTTGAGCGCCGAGACGACCATCCAGTAGAGCGGGAACGCCGTCAGGAACGCCACGACCAGCGCCACGGTGTTGGCCACGTGTCGCATCTACAGCCTCTCCCCCGTGCGATAGAGCGCGCGGATGTAGAACAGAGTGATCACCAGCAGGATCAGCGTCATGATCACGCCGATCGCCGAGCCGAGCCCGTACTCCGACGACCCGAAGGCGGTCTGGTAGGCGTAGACGTTGAGCACCGAGTTCTGCCCGGCGATGCCGCCGCCGTTCGTCATCACGTAGATCTGGGTGAAGATCTTGAAGTCCCAGATGATCGACTGGATGACCACGATGGTGATGAGGGGCCGCAGCATCGGCACCATCACCCGCCAGAACGCGTGCCACGCCGACGCCCCGTCGAGCGAGGCCGCCTCCAGCACCGAGCCGGGGATGGCCTGGATGCCCGCGTAGAGGGTCAGCATGACCAGCGGGAAGGAGTGCCACACGACGGTGGCGCCGACGACGCCGAACGTCACCCACTTGTCGTAGAACCAGTTGAACCCCTCGATGCCGAGCGTCTGGTTGACCAGCCCGAGGTCGGCGTCGAACAGGAACATCCACACCGTGGACCCGGTCATCGCCGGGGCCGCCCACGCCCCGAGCGCCGCCAGCGACAGCGCCGCCCGGGGGATCGGCGAGACGCGGGTGAGCAGCACGGCGAGCGCCGCGCCCACCGCCAGCGTGGCGACGACGAGCGCCGCGGCGAACCCCACGGTCTGCAGCAGCACCTGCCAGAACCGAGGGTCGCCGAGCACGTCCGCGTAGTTCCCGGCCCCGACGAACGTGGTCGGCTGCCCGCCGCTGACCTGGGCCTGGCGGTAGTCGAACACCGACAGCAGCCCCAGCATGTAGACGGGGTAGCCGAACAGCGGGACGAGCACCGCCGCGGCGGGCAGCAGGTAGAGCCAGGGCCGTGCGCGCCTCACGAGCGGCCGAACGCTGCCTTGACCGCGGTGGCGGCCTCGGTGGTCGCCTCGTCCACGCTGGACTGGCCTGTCGCGACCTTCTGCAGCATCGTCGGGATGACCTTGCCGTTGTCGATCTTCACCCAGGCCGGGTCGATGGGCACGAACTTCGTCCCCGCCGCGACCGTGTCCAGGAACGGCTTGAGGAACGGCTCCTTGCCCGCCACCTCGGTACGGGCCGAGGTCAGCGTCGGCAGGTTGCCCATCGCCTCGTACATCTTGACCTGGTACGCCTTGCCGCCCAGCAGCTTGACGAAGTCGACGGCCAGCGAGCGGTGCTTGGCGTTCTTGAGCACGCCGAGGTTGTTGCCGCCGGCGAACGCGGGCGCGAGCGAGCCCTTGTCGAAGCCGGGCAGCGGCACGACCGCGTACTTGCCGGCGGCGGCGCCCGCGTCGACGGCCGAGCGGTTGAAGTTGCCGAGGATGCCCATCGCGGCCTTGCCGCTGGCGAACAGCTCGACGGTCTTGCCGCCGGTGAGCGAGGCGCACGCCTGCGGCGGGCAGACGTCGTCGGACAGCAGGTCGGTGTACGCCTTGACGCCCTTGCGCGCTTCGGGGCCGTCGAGGCTGGTGATGTCGCCGCCCGCGGCCCACACGAACGGGAGGGCGCCGAAGGTGTACTCACCGCCGACCGCGATGCCGTACAGGTCGGGCTTCTTCTTGCGGATGGTGCGGGCGGCGGCCGTGAGCTCCTCGATGGAGGTGGGCGGCTGGAGGCCGAGCTCGCTGAAGACGTCGGTGCGGTAGTAGAGGGAGCGGATGCCGATGAACCACGGCAGCCCGTACTGCTTGCCGTCGACCGACGCCGACTGGAGCAGCTCGGCGGTCATGTCCTGGCCCTGCAGGTCGGCGGTCAGGTCGGTGAAGCCGCCGGCGGCGGCGTACTCGGCCAGGTCGGTGTTGCCGTACTCGGCCACGTCGGGCGCGCTGGCGGGGTCGTTGAAGGCGCCCTTGAACTTCTCGTGCCGGGCGGGCGTGGTGGGGATGTAGGTGATCTCGACCTGGACGCCGTCATGGGCGGCGGTGAACTCCTTGACCGCCTCCTGGACGACCTTGTCCTTGGGGGCGCGGTTCGGCTCGTCGAACAGCCACACGCGCAGGGTTCCGGTCTTCTCGTCGCCGCCGCCGGTCGCCGGCGCCGTGGACGGCGCGCAGGCCGTCAGCACCACGAGGGCGGCAGCACAGTAAAGAAACCTCACTATTACCTCCTCGCCGTGACAGTAGGAAGGCGGCGGGTAGCTGGGAAGTGACTGTCGGAGTTGTTCTGCATTGCACAACACTGTGTTGCAAAACCGAAACCTGTCGTAGGCTGGCGCGTGTGCCCGAACGCAACCAGTCCGCCTCGCTCAGACGCGCCCTGGTGGTGCTGGAGCACGTGCGTGACCACAGCGGGCTCACGCTGACCCAGCTCGCCGAGGCCGTCGGCCTGCCCAAGAGCACCGTGCTGCGGCTGGCCGCGCCGCTCGTCGACGCCCGCCTGCTGGAGCGCGACAGGAAGACCGGCGCCTACCGGCTCGGCCACGGCTCACTCCGGCTCGGCCAGTCCTATCTGTCGTCGCTCGACCTGCGCGCCGTCGCCGCCGAGGAGTCCCACCGGCTCATGAGCGAGGTGCGCGAGACCGTCCACCTGGTCGTCTACGACCCGCCGCACGTCGTCTACATCGACAAGGTGGAGAACCAGGCCAACGTCCGCATGGCCTCCCGCATCGGCAGCCGCGGCCCGCTCCACTCCACCGCCGTCGGCAAGGCGATCCTGGCCTGGCAGCCCGAGGAGACCGTCGAGGAGGTCGTCGCCGCCGGCCTGCCCGGGGCCACCCCGCACACGATCACCGACCCGGCCCGGCTGCGCGCCGAGCTGGCGAACGTGCGCAGGCGCGGTTACTCCGTCGACGATCGGGAGAACGAACCAGAGGTGCGCTGCGTCGGCGCGCCGATCTTCAACCACCACGACGCCGTCACCGCCGCCATCTCCGTCTCCGGCCTCACCTCGCGGATCACCGCCGCGCGGGTGCGCGAGCTGGGGCCGCTGGTGGCGGGGGCGGCGGCGCGCATCTCGAGAAAGCTGGGCTCCACGCGATGACCGGACTGGTGACCTTCGGCGAGACCATGGCGCTGTTCGCGGCCCGCCGCACGGGGCCGCTGCGCTTCGCCCGGGACTTCGACCTGGGACTGGGCGGGGCCGAGTCCAACGTGGCGATCGGCGTGGCGCGGCTGGGCCATCCCGCCTGCTGGATCGGGCGCGTCGGCGCCGACGAGTTCGGCGACCTGATCCGCTCGACGCTGGCCGGCGAGGGCGTCGACGTGCGCGCCGTCCCCGATCCCGGCGCGCCGACCGGCCTCATGATCAAGGGCAGGCGCACCGCCGACCACATCGACGTCAGCTACTACCGGACCGGGAGCGCCGGGTCCCGCCTCTCCCCCGACGACCTCGACCCGTCGCTCGTCCGGGCCGCCCGGGTGCTGCACGTCTCCGCGATCACCCCCGCCCTGTCCGCGACCGCCCGCGAGGCCGTACGCCATGCCGTCAAGCTGGCGCGGGACGCCGGGGTGACGGTGTCGCTGGACGTCAACTACCGCCGCGCGCTGTGGACCCCGCAGGAGGCAGGCGCCTGGCTGCGCGAGACCGTCGGCGACGTGGACGTGCTGTTCGCCACCGAGGCCGAGGGCCGCCTCGTCACCGGCCCCGACACGGCGGGCGGCCCCGAGGAGCTCGCCTGGGCGCTGGCCGCGCTCGGCCCCGCGCACGTGCTCGTCAAGCTCGGCGCACGCGGGGCGCTGGAGCTGTCCGGCGGCGTGCTGCGCCGGGCCGAGCCGTACCGGGTCACCGAGGTCGACCCGGTCGGCGCCGGCGACGGGTTCGCCGCCGGATGGCTGGCCGGGCTGCTCGACGACGCCCCGCCCGACCGGCGGCTCGACATGGCGTGCGCCGCCGGCGCGTTCGCCGTCACCTCGCAGGGCGACTGGGAGAGCCTGCCCCGCCGCGACGACCTGCGCCTGCTGACCGGGCAGGGCGACGGCGTCAGCAGATAGCCCCTACAGCAGACCGGCCGCCGCCAGGTGCTTGCCGATCCGGCCGGTCTCGTCCTCGTTCAGCGGCACCTGCGGGACCGCCGTGGCCGGGTGGTCGATGATGCCGCGCAGGTGCAGGGCCGCCTTGAACGCGCCCAGCCCCGCCGAGCTGCCGCCCATCCGCGAGCCGCCCACCTGGACGATCTCGAACAGCCTGACCAGGCGCTCCTGCTCCCGCCTGGCCGCCTCCCAGTCGCCCTGCCCGGCCGCGCGGACCAGGTTCACGTAGCCGTGCGGGTCCACGTTGCCCAGGCCCGGCACCACGCCGTCGGCGCCCATCCACAGCGCGCTGTCCACGGTCAGCTCCGACCCGGTGAGCACGCTGAACGGCGGCCGCCTGCCGAGGATCAGCCGCCGCAGCCCGCCGTCGTCGCCGCTGGAGTCCTTCACCCCGGCCAGCGACCCGTCGGCGGCCAGCTCCAGCAGCAGCTCGGCGCTCAGCTTGGTGTGCACCGACACGGGCAGGTCGTAGGCGTACACCGGCAGCCCGCCGCGTGCCGCGAGCGTGCGGAAGTGCGTGGCGATCTCCACCGGATGGGTGCGCGTGTAGAACGGCGCCGTCGCCACCAGCCCGGACGCCCCGGCCGCCGCCGCGACGGCGGCGTGCTCCAGCACCCGGGGCGTGGTCATGTCGATCACCCCGGCCAGCACCGGCACCTGGCCGCCCACGTGCCCGATCACCGTGTCGAGCACCACCCGGCGCTGCGCGTCGGTCAGGTAGGCCACCTCGGAGGACGACCCCAGCACGAACAGCGCGTCCACGCCGCCCTCCAGCAGATGGTCCACCAGCCGCGTCAGCGACCGGGCGTCCACCTCACCCCCAGGGGTCAACGGTGTGCAAACCGGGGGAATCACTCCGGTGAGGGGGGTCATACACGCTCCTGAATCAGTTCGAGGTCGGTGGCGCCGGCCGCCACCGGGTGGTGGCAGTGGTAGAGGTGGTCGGCGTCGGTGACGGCGGGCGGCCAGGCGGCCGCGCACGCGTCGTCGGCCCGCCAGCAGCGGGTCCGGAACGGGCAGCCGCTCGGCGGCCTGGTCGCCGACGGCACCGCGCCGACCAGGGGGATCGGGTTGATCGGTGAGATCAGGCCCGGCGTGGCCGAGAACAGGGCCCGGGTGTACGGGTGCCGCGCGCCGAGCGGGAGCGCCTCGGCGGGCGTCTGCTCGACGATGCGGCCCAGGTACATGGTGACGACGCGGTCGCTCATCCGGCGGACCGTCTGGATGTCGTGCGAGACGAACACCAGGGCCAGCCCCAGCCGCTCCTTCAGGTCGAGCAGCAGGTTGAGGATCTGCGCCCGCACCGACACGTCGAGCGCGCTGGTCGGCTCGTCGGCGACGATCAGCTCCGGCTCCAGGGCGAGCGCGCGGGCGACGGCCACCCGCTGCCGCTGCCCGCCGGAGAGCTGGCTGGGCAGCGCGTCGGCGGCGCCTGAGGGCAGCCCGACGAGCTGCAGCAGCTCGCGCACGCGGGCGTCACGCTGGGCCGGAGTGCCGCGCCGGTGCACGTTGAGCGGGTCGCGCAGCACCTGGCGGACCGGCAGCCGCCGGTTCAGCGCGGTGGACGGGTCCTGGAAGACCATGCCGACGCCGGTGCCGATGAGCGAGCGGCGTTCGGACTCCTTCAGCCCCCACAGGTCGCGGCCCCGGAACGACACCGTCCCGGAGGTCGGCCGTTGCAGCCCGACCAGCACCTTGGCCAGCGTGGACTTGCCGCAGCCGGACTCGCCCACGACGCCGACGGTCTCGCCCGCGCCGACCACGAGGTCCGCGCCGGTGAGGGCGTGGACCCGGTCGCGCGAGAACAGGCCGCCCGAGCGCGCCTTGTGCACGACGTGCACGTCCTTCAGCTCAAGCATGCTGCTCGCTCCCCTGCTGGCTTCCGGTGAGGACCACGGCCGGGTGATGGCAGGCCACCGTGTGCCTGCGGTCGTCGCCCGTCAGCACGGGCGCGTCCGTACGGCACACCTCGGAGGCCATCGGGCACCGGTCGGCGAACCGGCAGCCCGCCGGGAAGTCGGCGGGCGAGGGCACCACGCCGCGGATCTGCGTGAGCCGTTCGGCCCCCGACTCCAGCGACAGCACCGAGCCGAGGAGTCCGCGGGCGTAGTGGTGGGCCGGCGCTCCGACGAGTTCGGCGGTGACGCCGGTCTCCACGATCTGGCCGCCGTACATGACGACCACCCGGTCGGTGACGTCGGCGACCAGCGCCAGGTCGTGGGAGACGAGGATGAGCGCGAACCCGAGCTCCTCGCGCAGCTTCAGCAGCAGCTCGATGACCTGCGCCTGGACGGTCACGTCGAGCGCGGTGGTGGGCTCGTCGGCGACGATCAGCTTGGGCTCGCGCGACAGCGCCATCGCGATCAGCACCCGCTGCCGCTGCCCGCCGGACAGCTCGTGCGGGTAGGACGTCAGCGTGCGGCGCGCGTCCAGGCCGACGAGTTCCAGCAGCTCGGCGGGGGTGCGCCGGCCGCCGCGCCGGCAGACCTGCTTGAGCTGGGCCTTGATGGTCATGGCCGGGTTCAGCGAGGAGAGCGCGTCCTGGTAGATCATCGCCATGTCGTGGCCGAGCAGCTTCCTGCGCGCCTTGCGCGGCATCGTCAGCAGGTGCTGCCCGTCGAAGACGATCTCGCCGCTGACGCGGGCGTTCGCCGGTTGCAGGCCCATGACGGTCAGCGCCGTCAGCGACTTGCCGCAGCCCGACTCGCCGACCAGGCCCAGGACCTCGCCGGGCCGTACGTCGAAGGAGATGCCGTCGACGATGTCCACCCCGGCGTCGAAGCCGATGCGCAGGTCGGTGACCGACAGGATCGGCGGGCCGGCCGGCAGCGGGCGGGCCCGTTCGGCGAGCCGGCGCGCGGCCTCGGCCAGGCCGGGCAGTTCGACGATCTCGCCGGAGCCGGGCCGGGCTTGCTCGAAGGCGTCGTCGTCCTTGCGGACGGCGCTCTTGCGGGCGGCCGGGGCGGCCCAGGCGTCGGAGATGCCTTCGGACAGGATGTTCAGCGCCAGCACGGTGATCAGGATGAGCAGGCCGGGGAAGACCGTGGCCCACCAGCCGCCGAGCAGCACCAGGTTCTTGCCGTCGGCGATGACGCTGCCCCACGACGGGTCGGGTGGGCGCACGCCGGCGCCGATGAACGACAGCGACGCCTCGAACACGATCGCGTCGGCCACCATCACCGTGCAGAAGACCAGTACCGGGGCGGCGCAGTTGATCGCCACGTGCTTGATGATGATGTGCGGGGTGCGCGCGCCGATGATGCGTTCGGCGGCGACGTAGTCCTCGCCGTACTGGGCCAGCACGTTGGCGCGCACGACCCGGGCCACGGACGGCATGTAGAGGAACGCCATGGCCATGACCAGCACCGGGATGCTGCCGCCGAACACCGCCACCAGCACCGCGGCCAGCGCGATGCCGGGGAAGGCCATGATGACGTCGAGCAGCCGCATGATGGTCTCGTCGACGGCCCGGCGGGAGGTGGCCGCGACCGCGCCGATCACGGCCCCGGCGACCAGCGCCAGGCCGGTCGCGCCCAGGCCGATGATCAGCGACCAGCGGGCCCCGTACAGCAGTCTGGACAGGATGTCGCGGTTGGCGCTGTCGAGCCCCATCCAGTGCTCGGCCGACGGGCCGCCGCCGGTGGTGGCCTGGAAGTACGGCGAGTACGGGGCGAGGAGCGGCGCGAACAGCGCCGCCAGCACGACGACGACCACGATGCCGACGGCCAGCCACGACAGCGGCGGCAGCCTCCTGAATCCCACGCCCGGCCTCGACAGGCGTTCCGCCAGTCCTCGTCTCATGCGGCACTCCTGAGCCGGGGGTTGACCAGCAGGTAGAGGACGTCGACCACGAGGTTGACGACCATGAAGCCGACCGCGATGGTCAGCACCACGCCCTGCACCACGGCGGGGTCGCCGTCACGCACCGCGTTGATCATGAGCTGGCCCATGCCGGGCAGCCCGTAGATCGTCTCGATGACGACGGTGCCGCCGATCAGGTAGCCGATGCGCAGGCCGAGCACGGTCAGCGGGTTGATGAGCGCGTTGCGCAGCACGTTGCGGCCGACGACGACGATCGGCGGCAGGCCGCTGCCGATCGCGGTGCGGACGTAGTCGCGGTCCAGCTCCTCCACCATCGAGGTGCGGATGATGCGGATGAGCTGGGCGGCGATCGGCAGCGACAGTGACAGGGCGGGCAGCGTCATCGAGCGCAGCCAGCCGCCGAAGGAGTCGGCCGGGTTGATGTAGCCGCCTGTCGGGAACAGGCCCTCGCCCACCGCCAGCCACTGGATCATGAGCAGCGCCAGCCAGAACGACGGGGCCGCCACGCCGACCAGCGACACCATGCGGATCACCTGGTCCGGCCAGCGGTCGCGGAACAGCGCGCCGGCGACGCCGAACACCAGCGACAGCACGATCCCGACCGCCAGGCCCAGGAACGTGAGCTGGAGCGTCAGCGGCAGCGCCGTGGCGATCGACTCGATCACCGGCTTCTTGGTGAGCACGCTGGTGCCCATGTCCCCTTGCAGCAGGTCGCCGACGAATCGGACGTATCGCAGCGGCAGCGGGTCCAGCAGGCCGTTCTCCAGCTGGAACTGGCGGATCTGCTCGGCGGTCGGGTTCGCGCCCTGGAAGTAGGCGTACTCCGGCTTGCTGTTGGAGAAGCGCATCACGATGAACACGAACGCGACGACGCCGAGCACCAGCGGGACCAGGATCAGCACCCGCCGCGCGAGCATTCTGGCGATCAGGATCATGGCGGCTCAGGTGCGCTTGGCCTGGAGCAGGTTGATGCCGGGGTATGCCTGCGCCCGGACGCCGGAGACCTTCTTGGGGTCCCAGGCGGTCATCAGCTCGGTGTGGACGACGGGGTAGAGGACGGCCTGCTCGGCGATGACGTCCAGATATTTCTGGACCTTGGCGGCCTTGGCTGCCTTGTCCGGCTCCTTGGTGGCCTCGTCCATCATCGCGAACAGGGCCTTGGCGTCCTTGCTGCCGTCGAAGTGGGCGTACTTCATCCACAGCCCGCCCTCGACGAAGTTGTAACGCAGGATCAGGTCGGCGTCCATGCCGAACTGGTTGGGGTTCGAGGCCGCCGCGACCACCTGGTAGTCCTGGAACTGGTCCATCTTGGTGAACAGCGCCGCCGTGTCCTGCGGCTCCAGCGTCGTCTTGACGCCGATCGCCTCCCACGAGGCGGCGATGGTCGGCAGGCAGTCGGCGATCCAGCTCACGTTGACGGCCATGAGGTTGACCGTCAGGTTGCTGACCCCGGCCTCCTTCAGCAGCGCCTTGGCCTTGTCCGGGTCGTAGTCGTAGACGACCGCGGCCCGCTTGTGGTCGGGGTGGCCCTCGTTGAGGAAGGAGCTGGAGGCGGTGCCGTGGCCCTTGAGCGCCACGTCGATCATCTTCTTCTTGTCGATCGCGTAGTGCAGCGCCTGCCGTACGCGCACGTCGTCGAACGGCTTGGTGCCCGTGTTGAACATCAGGAACATGTGGTTCATGCCCGCGCCGCCCTCGACCGTCAGCCCCTGCTGCTTGAGCTGGTCGACGTTGGCGTACGGGATGTTGTCGGCGATCTGCGCCTCCGCCGAGCCGCCGGAGATCTTCGCGACCCGGGCGGCCGCGTCGACGATCGTCAGCCAGTTCATCTGCTTGACCGTCGCGGGACGGGGCCCGTTGTAGCCGTCGAACGCCTCGAACGAGGTGTTGGACTTGGGGTTGTGCGCGGTCATCTTGTACGGGCCCGAGCCGACGGCCTTGCCGCTCTTGGCCTGGTCCCACGCTCCCGGCTGGGAGAAGACGTGCTTCGGCATGATCTTGGCGATGGTGAGCCGGGGCGCCGCGTCCGGGAAGGCGAACTTGAAGACGAGCTCCACCGTGCGGTCGTCGACCTTCTTGACCTCCTCCAGCCAGGAGCGGAAGAAGTTGCCGACGAGCACGTTGGCCTCGGGGTCGAGCACCCGCTCGAAGGTGAACACCACGTCGTCGGCGGTGACCGGCTGCCCGTCGTGCCACTTGGCGCCCTCGCGCAGCGTGAACTTCCACGTGGTGGCGTTCAGGTCGTCGGGCAGCGCCGTGGCCAGCGCCGGGTACGGCTCGCGGGTGATGGGGTCGGTGTCGAGCAGGCCCTCGTAGATGTGGGTGATGCCGGCCATGGCGAAGGCCGAGGCGGTCTGCGTCGGGTCCCAGCTCTGGTCGTTGCCGTAGCCGATGACGGCGGTGATCAGGTCTTTGTTGGATCCCGCGCCGACCGAGCCGGTCGAAGCCGGGCCTCCGCTGCAGGCGGCCAGAGTGGACGCGATGATCGCGGCCGCCCCTGTCGCTCCGCTGTAACGCAAGAAGTCGCGGCGGCTGAACTCAGGGCTCACGGATGCCTCCCGGGGGGTAGCCCAACGTAGAACGTGGGACATCCCATGTCCTATCTTTTGCGTAAGGTGGACGCTAGATGCGAGGCCTGGTTGCGGTCAACAGGAGGTTTCCGGAATGTTACGCACCAGTCCGCAGAGAAGGGATCTTTCATGACCACTGCCCCGCGCTCACGGCTCAGCCGTGCCGTCGAGGCCCAGGAGGGCGTCAAGGAGCTCATCCTCAAGCGCGGGCTCAAGGCGGGCGACCCCCTGCCCACCGAATCCGAGCTGATGGAAGAACTGCGCATCAGCCGCAACTCGGTCAGGGAAGCGCTGAAGGCCCTGCAAGCCGTCGGCATCGTCGACATCCGCCACGGCTTCGGCATGTTCGTCGGCCGCATGTCGCTCGCCGGGTTAGTCGACGAGCTGACCTTCCACAGCCGCATCACGCTCCAGAACGGCCGCAACGCCCTGGCCAACCTCATCGAGATCCGCGAGATCCTCGAAGTCGGCCTGGTCCAGCGGCTCATCGACCTGGGCGACGCCGCCGACCTCACCGCCGTCGCCGACGTCATGGCCCGCATGGAGGCCGAGGCGCTGGTGGACGACATCTCCCCCGAGACCGACCGGCTCTTCCACGACCTGCTCTACCGGCCGCTCGGCAACCCCGTCGTCAGCCAGCTCCTCGGCGCGTTCTGGGATGTCTACCACCAGTTGCGCGACCATCTCGGCGCCCCGGACGAGTCCCCCGCCGACGTCGCCCGCCGCCACCGCGACATCTACGTGGCGGTCCAGGCGGCCGACAAGCCGGCGGCGGTCACGGCCGTCATCGCCCACTTCGACGGCGTCCGCAACCGCCTGGCCCGCCTCACCCTCACCTGACCCTCCGCCCCCGGCCTCCCCTCGGCCGGGGGTGTCGTCACCAGCGGCGGTAGACCTCTTCGGCCCATCCGTACAGGCCGGAGATCTCCACGACCTCGCCGTCGTCGGCCACCACCGTGCCCCGGTAGTGGCCGAACGCCTGGGCCTCCCGGGTGCGCATGTAGAGGGCGCGCTTGATGTCGGCCTCGCGGACGTGCTCGGGGACGAACTCCAGGTCCACCCGGTCACCGGTGATGCGCCACGGCGCGTTCCAGTCGGTGGTGTCGTAGCGCCAGACCAGCTCCTCGCTGATCTTGTGCACCCGGCCGTCGAGGATGAGCGCGTTCTCGACGCTGCCGGTGCCGTCGGTCCACTTGCCGCCGAGCTGCACGGCCACGTCCCGGCCGCCGGGGCGGCCCGAGGCGGCGCCCCAGTTCCACAGGATCTCGCCGGGCCAGCGGCCCCGGCCGAGGTCGAGCGTGGCCAGCGCGTCGCCGGCGCCGAACGCGTACGTCCTGCCGTTGACGCGCACGGTGCCCTCGGCGGGGCGGCCCACGTCCTTGACCGTGTACTGGAAGCGGCGGGTGCTCCACGGCACCACCAGCGACAGGCTCTCGCGGCCCGGCACCCGGTGCACGAGCAGGTCGGCCTCCATCTCGGCGGACTTCAGCCGCAGCCGGGTGCCGTCGGCGGTCTCGTCCACGCTGATCCGCACCGGACCCGCGCCGATGCGGACGCTGCCCTCGCCGCTGCGCGCGGAGAACGACACGCCCCGGGCCGGGACGAGCAGGCCCTTGCTGGTCACCTGCTCGCCGGTGCGGCGGTCCAGGAAGAACGCCGACTCGCCCGCCAGGTAGTCGAGGCTGCTGGCGCTGAACGCGAACACCTGGCCGGGACTGGTCACGCACCAGTAGTCCCAGCGCATGGTGCGGCCCCAGCCTCGGATGTTGGCGCGGTGCAGCGGGGTGCGGCTCCAGCCGACGGCGGCGGGGTTGAGCCGCCCGTCGGGCAGGCACAGGTCGACCCGGCTGATGATCTCGCGCTCGGCGACCGCGCGCGGGCTCGTGTTCATCGTGCTCTCCGTCATCGCCCCAGCCCGATGCTGAGGTACTTGTACTCCAGGTAGTCGGCCACCCCGTGGTGCCCGCCCTCGCGGCCGTAGCCGCTGCTCTTCACGCCGCCGAACGGCGCCTGCGGCGGCGCGAGCGGCCCGCCGTTGACGGTGACCATGCCGAACTGCAACTCCTCGGCCACCCGGACGGTCCTGCTCAGGTCGTTGGTCCACACATAGGCGGTCAGCCCGTACGGGGTCGCGTTCGCGCGTTCGACGACCGTGTCGCAGTCGTCGAACTCCAGCACCGGGGCGACCGGCCCGAACGTCTCCTCGCGGCAGACGAGCATGTCCTCGGTGACGCCGCCGAGCACGGTCGCCGGGTAGAACGTTCCAGCGCCGCCGGGGCGGATCCCGCCGGTCAGCGCCTTCGCGCCGTGGGCCAGGGCGTCCTCGACGTGCCTGGCGACCTTGGCGACGGCCCGTTCGTCGATGAGCGGGCCCAGCTCGGCGGCCTCGGCCTGCCGGACGAGCTCGGCGGTGAAGGCGGCGCTCAGCGAGGAGTGCACGAAGATCCGGTTGGGCGAGGTGCACGCCTGGCCGGCGTTGAGGAACTTGCTGCGGGCCACGGCCCGCGCGGCGGCCACCGGGTCGGCGTCGGGGAAGACGAGCACGGGCGCGTGCCCGCCCAGCTCGACGCTGAGCCGTTTGACGTCGTGGGCGCTCTGCCTGATCAGCTCCCTGCCGACCTCGGTGGAGCCGGTGAACGACACCTTGCGCACGCGCGGGTCGGCCATCACGGCGGCCCCGAACACGGCCGGGCGCGACGTGGTGACCAGGTTGAACACGCCCGGCGGCAGCCCGGCGGCGACGAACGCCTCGGCGACGGCGACGGCCGACAGCGGGGTCAGCTCCGCGGGCTTGAGCACGACCGTGCAGCCCGCGGCGAGCGCCGGGCCGAGCTTGCGGGTGATCATCGAGACGGGGAAGTTCCACGGCGTGATGCCGGCGACCACGCCCACGGGCTCGGGCAGCAGCCAGATCCGGTTGTCGGCGTGCGCGCCCGGCACGGTCTCGCCGTAGAGGCGGCGGGTCTCCTCGGCGGCCCACAGCAGGTGGTCGGCGCCGGACAGCACCTCGCCGGTCGACTCGGCGAGCGGTTTGCCCTGCTCGGCCGTCATGACGGCGCCGATCGCGCCGGCGCGGGCCGCCAGCTCCCGGGCGGCGGCGCGCATGAGGTCGGCCCGCTCGTGCGCGGGCATGGCCCGCCAGCCCGGCAGCGCGGCGCAGGCGGCGTCGATCGCCTGCCCGGTCAGCTCCGGGCCGCAGTCGGCGACCTCGGCCAGCGGCTCGCCGGTGGCGGGCGCGTACACGGTGAACGTGCCGCCGGCCTCCCGCCAGTCGGCCCCGATGAGCGCCCGTCGTGTGTCAGCCATGTGTCTCCTGGATTCCTTCGATCAGCGCCTTCATGGCGGCCATCTCGTGCGCGTGCTGCAGCTCGCTGGCCAGCGAGATGTCGCCGGCCACCAGGGCGTTCCTTATGGCGACGTGCTCGGCGTGCGATTCGGGCAGCCGCCACGGGACCAGGCGGAAGCCGCGCTGGGCGGTCTCCGTCCTGGCCCACAGGCCCTGCAGCATGCGGTGGGTGAGCTTGCTGTTCTCGGTGTCGCACAGCAGCGAGTGGAAGCGCCGGTTGAGCCGGGCGAACGCGGCCACGTCACCGGCGCCGACGGCGATCTCGCACTCGGCGAGCACCGCGTCGACCTCGGCCAGCCGCTCGCCGGCCAGCGGGCGGCCGTCCAGCTCCAGCGCGAGCGCGGTGAGCGCGGCCCGCACGCTGTAGAGCTCGCGCACGTTCTCGACGGTGAACGCGGCGACGACGGCGCCCACGTGCGGGCGTTCGACCAGCCACTCCTCCGAGCAGAGCTGCTTGATGGCCTCGCGCACGGGCGTCTCGCTGATGCCGACCGCCTCGGCCACCACCCGGGTGGTGATCTTCGTGCCGGGAGGCGCCTCACCGGTCATGATCAGGTGCTTGATGTGCTCGGCGGCCAGATCCGCCTTGGTGCGGAACGGGGAACGCGATTCGGCCATGGTGGGGAGCCCTTCAGACCCGCTGGACGGTGAGCGGCTCGATCGCCGCATGATCAAGCTCTACACCGAGTCCGGGTCCTTCCGGAACGGCTACGAGACCGGAGGAATCGGGCAGCAGCGGTTCGGTCAGCATGGCGTGGAACACCTCCGGGACGATCACCGGCGGATCGTAGGGGTACTCCAGCCAGTCGCAGTTCGGCAGCGAGGCGCAGAGCTGCAGGTTGCCGGCCACGCCGAGGCCGGTGGCCCAGGCGTGCGGGATCACCTTGCGCTGCCGGGCGGCGGCCATCGCGCCGAAGTCGCGCAGCGCGCCGATCTCCTCGCTCTCGTTCGCGTCCGGCTGGAAGATGTCGAAGCAGCCGTCCTCCAGCATGCGCACGAGCTGGCCGATGCCGCGGTTGTGCTCGCAGCCCGCGATCGGGATCGGCGAGGCGGCGGTCAGCTCGCACAGCGTGCGGTAGTCGTGCCGGGGCAGCGGCTCCTCCAGCCAGGCGACGCCGAGACCGGCCAGCTCCCTGGCCGTGGTGAGCGCCCGGTCGTAGTCCCAGATCAGCCGGGTGCCGTCGGGGGCGTAACGCCAGCGGGCGGCGGCCTGGTTGGCGTCGACCATGAGGGCCACGCCGGGGCCGACGGCCTCGCGCACGGCGGCGACCTGGGCCACGTCCTCGGCGATGGTCCTGGCGTGGACGCGCAGCTTGATGCCCTGGAACCCTGCGGCGACGGCCTTGAGGCTGTCCTCGACCCGCTGCTCGGGGGTGCGGACCTCGCCGAAGCTCGCGTAGGCGCGGACGGCTCCCGCGTGCCCGCCCCACAGCTTGTACAGCGGCTGCCCGCAGGCCTTGCCGACGGCGTCCCACACGGCGACGCCGACGACCCACGGCCTCGGGAAGACGTACTCGGCCACGTACCGCAGCCGGTTGGCGACGTGCGTGGTGGCGAAGGCGTCCAGGCCCACGAGCTGCGGCCGGATCCAGCCGCGGATCGCCTCCAGCAGCATCGGCCCGGTGCCGTGGCCCATGTCGCCGCCGGACACGCCGACGATGCCCTCGTCGGTCTCGACCTCGACGATGACGGCCGACATGGCCCGGTGCGCGCCCTCCGGCGCCCACGACGGCACGAACGGCCGGGGGTAGGGCAGCTCGATGACGCGAGCGCGCACGTCTGTGATCCTCATCGGCCCATCACCCCTTGGTCGCGCCGTCCGCGAGACCCTTGATCAGGTACTTCTGCACGAGCAGCGCGAACACCACGACGGGCAGCACGGTCAGCACGCCGACCGCGGCCAGCGGCCCCCACATCCCGCCCTTCTCGGTGTCGGCCGCGATGCCGGCGATCGCCACCGGGATGGTGACCGCCCTGTCGTTGGTGAGGATGAGCGCGAACAGCAGCTCCTCCCAGGCCAGGATGATGCAGAAGATCAGCGTCGAGACCAGCCCGGTGATGCTCGTCGGCACGATGACGCGGAAGAACGCGCCGAACCGGGAGCACCCGTCGATCATCGCGGCCTCCTCCAGCTCCTTGGGCAGGCCGCGGAAGAACGCCCGCATCAGCCACACCACGTACGGCACGAGGAAGGTCACGTACGCGAGGATGACGGTGATGTACTGGTCGGTGAGCCCGAGCTTCCGGGCGACCAGGAACAGCGGCACGACCAGCGCGATCGGCGGCACCGCGCGGGAGGCGAGGATGAGCCCGCCGACGACGCCGGCGCCGCGCATCCTCATCCGCGACAGCGCGTAGCCGGCCATCGAGCCGGCGATCATGGAGATGGCCGAGGCGCCCACCGCGATGATGATCGTGTTGACGATCCGGGGCAGGATGCGCGCCTGGTGGAAGTAGCTGACGTAGTTGTCGAGCGTGAACTCGCCGAGCCACCGGGGCGGCACCGTGAAGATGTCCTTGGGCAGCTTGAACGAGATGCTCACCATGTAGAGGACGGGGAACAGGAAGGCCAGCGTCACCAGGATCGCCCCGGCGATGGCCGCGTACCTTCTCACCATCGGTTCTCCAGACGCCGGCTCACGCGGAACAGGACAAAGGTGATGAGCATCGTGACGACGAGCACGATCGTGGCCATCGAGGACGCCGAGCCGAACTCCAGGCTCCTGAACCCCTTCTCGTAGATGTAGAGGTTGACCACGTTCGTCGCGTTCCCTGGCCCGCCCTTGGTGGCGGCCAGCGCGATGTCGAACATCTTGACCGCGCCCAGCCAGCGCACCACGAACGCCGCCGCCATCACCGGCACGAGCAGCGGCAGCGTCACGTGCCGCAGCGTGGCCCACCGGCCGGCGCCGTCGGACTTGGCCGCCTCGTACACGTCGCCGGGCAGCGCCATGATCCCGGCGGAGGCGATCAGCACCACGAACGGCGTCCACCGCCACGTGTCGATGATGATCACGCTGGCCATCGCGAGCACCGGGTCGCCGATCCACTCGACGGGCCCGATGCCGACCAGCCCGAGCGTGTAGTTGACCACGCCCCAGAGCGGGTCGAGCAGCATCCGCCAGACGCCGCCCGCGACGACCGGCGCCACCACCATCGGGATGAGGAACAGCGCCCGCAGCACCCCGCGCCCCCGCCAGGGCACGTTCAGCAGGAACGCGATCGCGAACCCGAGCACCATCTGCAGCGGCAGCGCGATCACCAGGTAGACGGCCGTGACCCGCAGCGACTCCAGGAAGCCGGGGTCGTTCAGCACCGCCTCGTAGTTGCGCCAGCCGACCCAGCCCGTCGGCTGGAAGGTGGCCAGGTCGAAGTCGGACATGCTCACCCAGAGCGTGTAGAAGATCGGGTAGAGCAGCATGCCCGCCAGCAGGACCAGGGCCGGGGTGAGGAAGAGCCAGGCGGTGCCCGGCTCTCCCAGCCTCACGCGTCTCACTGGCCGTAGCCCTTGGTCTTCAGCAGCTCGGTGATCTCCTTCGCGGCCTGGTCGATCGCCTGCTGGGAGGTCGCCTGGCCGGACATGGCCCGGCTGGTCTGCAGCGCCAGGATCTGCTGGACGGCGTCGGACTCGGGCAGCCTGGGCCGCCACATCTGGCCCTTGCTCGCGACCTCGTAGCCGTCCTTGAGCGCCTGGTAGACCGGCCCGGCCCAGTCGGCGGGCGGGGTGCCGTCGAGGGTGGAGTTACGCGCCGGGAAGGTGCCGAACTCCTTGCCGACGAACTGCTCGCCCTGCTTGGAGGTCACCCACTGCAGCCACGTCCAGGCGGCGGCCGGGTGCTCGGACTTCTTGGAGATGCCCGCCGACCAGATGCCGCGGTGCGCGCCGGGCCCGGCGGTGCCCGCGGGCATCGTGGTGATGCCGACCTCCTCGGGGGTCAGCGTGGTGGTCTCCTTGTCGACGGCCGTGCCCTTGAAGACGCTGCCCCACATGAACATGGTGGCCGTCTTGCCCTGCCGGAACGCCTCCAGCGGCTCGTTGAACTGGTAGGTGGAGGCCCCGGGAGGCGCGTACTTGAGCAGGTCGACCTGCGTCTGCAGCGCCTTGACCCCGGCCTCGCCGGCGAAGGCGACCTGCATCTTGTCGTCGAGCAGCTTGCCGCCGTCGGAGTTAAGCACGGTCTGCCACACGGTGGGGGTCAGCGGGTCCTTGGTGAAGTACGTGCCCACGGCCCACGAGTCGGTCTTGCCGTCGCCGTCGGTGTCCTGGACGAGCTTCTGGGCGTCCGCGAAGTACTGCTCCCAGGTGGTCTCGGCGGTCGGCTCGGCGACCCCGGCCTTCTTGTAGAGCGACTTGTTGTAGAACATCAGCAGCAGGTTGGAGCGGACGGGCACCGCGTACTGCTTGCCCTCCCACTCCCCCGCGGCGAGCGGCGTCGCGTGGAAGTCGGCCCAGTCGTACTCGGGGTCGTTCCACTTGGCCAGCTCCTGGCCCTTGAGGTCGTAGAGGGCGCCGGTCTTGGCGAGCTGCGGGATCCACGGGTCGTCGGCGAGCACCGCGTCGTAGGTGGCGGTGGTGCCGGTCAGCTCCAGCATGGTCTTGGCGAGCTGGTCGTTGTACGGGATGCCGTCGATGGTGACCTTGATGTTCGGATACTTCTTGTTGAACTCCGGCACGAGCTTGTCCTGCCACTGCTTGGCGAACGCGTCGTTGGCGATCACGCGGATCGACACGGGCTGCTGCGCGGTGCCGAGCCCGCCGCCGTCTGCCGGGACCTCCTCGGCCGACGAGCCGCAGGCCGCGACGGCCAGACCGAGCACGGCTACGGCCGCGACCAGGCGGGTGCTTTTCAAGACTTCTCCTCCGGGGAAATGGGGGTTTACGCGGTGGGGTCGATCGCGAGCTTGACGACATCCCTGCCGTCGAGGGCGTAGCCGCCGCCGAGGGCTTCGAGCGCCTCGCGGACCCTGCCGAGCGGCAGGCGGTGGCTCACCACCTGCTCGTACGGCCTGCCGCCGCGTTCGAGGATGGTCAGCGCCTCGTGGTAGCGGCGCTGCATGTCGGGGCCGGCGCCGTACACGCCGGCGATCGTGATGTCCCGCTTCAGCAGGTCGCTGTACGGGTTGAAGGGGATGGCGCCGCGGTCGGTGAAGTTGCCGAGTTCGGCGAGCACGCCGCCGTCGGCGACCAGGCCAAGCGCTTCGCGGAACGCCTCGGGCGAGCCCGCGGTGCCGATGACGGCGTCGGCGCCGTCGCGGCCCAGCGCGTCGAAGATCTCCTGGCGGCGCTTCTCGGGGCCGTCGCCGAGCCCGACCACGGCGTCGGCGCCGAGGCGGGCGGCCAGTTCGAGCCGGGCGCCCGGCGCGCCGACGGCGACGATCCGGGCGGCCCCGGCGGTGCGGGCGGCGGCCACGGCCATCAGGCCGATCGCGCCGGCGCCCTGGACGACGACGGTGGAGCCGATCCGGATCGCGGAACGTTCCACGCCGTGCAGCGCCACGGACAGGGGCTCCTGCAGCACCGCCACCTCGGGGGGCAGGCCGGTCCGGTAGAACACGGTGCCCGCGTTGGAGGCGTACAGGTGGGTGGCGAAGCCGCCGGTGAGGTGCGGCGGGCGGTCGGCGGGCGAGGCGAAGCCGTAGGAGGGGCGGCGGTCGGGGCAGTTGCCGGGCCGGCGCCGCACCTGGCAGTCGTAGCACCGGCCGCAGCTCAGGGACGGGAAGACGCCGACGCGGTCGCCGACGGACACCGGCCGGCCGGCGTGGTCGGTGGTGACGCCCTCGCCGAGGGCGGCGAGGGTGCCGACGATCTCGTGGCCGAGCAGCGCGGGGAAGCGCACGCTGGCCAGCCGGCCCCGGTAGATGTGCGCGTCGGTGCCGCACATGCCGCAGAGCTCGACCTTGAGGACGAACTCCCCGGTGCCGGGGCGGGGCAGCGGGTAGTCGCGTACGTCCACCGGTCCCGCGACGTCGGTGACGATCGCCGCGCGTGCCGTCGCGTCCATCCACCGCCTCCACATTCTGCTTTCTATAGAATGCAGCAGACGTTAGTTTGTGGTGTTTTGGCCGGTCAAGGCTTGTTATCGGAATGTTTTCTGGCCCACTACGCTGGAGGACATGGCGGAGATCGCAGTCCCCGACGGGGCGTGGACGTTCGACGGAGAGACGGTCCGGATCGTCCCGGGCAGCGGCCGCGAGGTGCACGAGCTGCGCAAGGCGCTCGGCGAGATCGTCGTCCCGCTGGAGGCCGTCGCCGGGGCGACATTCGAGCCGTCACGCAAGGGCGGCCACCTGCGGCTGCGGCTGCGCCGGGGCGCCGACCCGCTGACCGACGTGGTCGCCGGCTCGCTGACCGCCCCCGCCGACCCTTACCGCCTGGCCGTCCCCAAGGGCCGCACCGGCGCCGCCGAATACTACGCCGACGAGATCCGCGACGCGCTCGCCGCGTGGCAGACGCCCAGCGGGCCGACGGACGACTACCTGCTGCCCGGCCCCGACGTGCCGATCAGCGCGTCCGCCGGTGACGGCACCGTCGCCTTCGACGGCGAGCGCGTGCGCATCGAGTGGACCGCCTTCGCCAGCACCGCCAAGGACGAGGCCGGCCCGCAGGAGTTCCCGCTGACCGACCTGGTGGCCGTGGAGTGGAAGCCGCAGTCCGGCCTCGGCTACGGCACCCTTCGCTTCCGCGCCAAGGGCGACGGGCCCGACAAGCAGCCGCAGAAGGACCCGCGCTGCATCTCGTGGGGCGTGCAGCGCTTCGGCGGCACGACCGCGCTGGTCGCCGCCGCCGTGCACGCCCGCATCCCGCGCGGCGTCGCCGAGCTGCCCCCCGCCCCGGCCCCGGCGGGCGAGGTGGACGTGGTCCTGCGCCACCTCGCCGAGCTCGGCGAGCTGCACCGCTCCGGCGTGCTCAACGACGAGGAGTTCGCCTCGGCTAAGCAGGCCCTGCTGCGCCGCCTGGAGTGAACCGCTCGTCCGGCACGCAGTGCGTCATCTTCAGCCCGGTCACGTCACGCGGCCCGTTCCTGCCCAGCTTGGCCAGCCGGTCCCGGTCCTCGTCGGTCAGCTCCTGCTTGGGCAGCGGCTCCAGCCCGGCCACGTCGTCCGGCGTGATGCCCAGGCCCTCGCCCACGCGCAGCCCCAGGTCGTCCTCCACCAGCAGGAAGTGCCACACCATGCGCTCCTGGATGCGCCGGTCGCACTGCTTGAGCTGGGTGACGAAGTTGTGCACCAGGTCGTCGCGCTCCCACTCCTCCATCAGCAGATAACGCTGCCCGGCCTGCACGTAGTCGTTCGTGCGCGGGATGCGCCTGCGGGTGAGACGGCCGGTGATGACCGGGCCCTCGATGTCCTCCGTCGGGTACTCGGCCTCGCGCAGCCCGCCCACCAGCGACGGCTCGTAGTTGATGTGCGGCGACTCGCCGCCGGTGTCGACGAAGTACGTCATCTGCCCGTCACGCTGGTTGGTGCGGATGCTCGCGTTCTTCGCCTGGTTGACCGGGAGCTGCAGGTAGTTGGGGCCCACCCGGTAGCGCTGGGTGTCGCTGTAGGAGAACGTCCGCCCGACCAGCATCTTGTCGTCGGAGAAGTCCAGCCCGTCGACCAGCACGCCGGTGCCGAACGAGATCTGCTCGTTCTCGGCGAAGTTGTTGTCCACGTTGCGGTTGAGCACCATCCGGCCCACCGGCCGTGCCGGGAACTCGTTCTCCGGCCACACCTTGGTGTCGTCCAGCGGGTCGAAGTCCAGCTCGGGGTGCTCGTCGTCGCTCATCACCTGCACGAGCAGCTCCCACTCCGGGTGGTCGCCGCGCTCGATCGCCTCGTGCAGGTCCTTGGTCGCGTGCCCCAGCTCGGTCGCCTGGATGATCGCCGCATCGGCGGCCGTCATGCTGCGCACGCCCTGCTTGGGCATCCAGTGATACTTGACCAGGAACGACTCGCCCTGCTTGTTGGTCCATTTGTACGTGTTCACGCCGAAGCCCTGCATGTGCCGGTAGTCGGCCGGGATGCCGCGCGGGCTGAACAGGTTGACCAGCATGTGCATGCACTCGGGCGTCTGCGACATGAAGTCGAAGATCCGGTTCGGCTCCTGGCGGAACGTCACCGGGTCCGGCTTGAGCGCGTGGATCACATCGGGAAACTTGATCGCGTCCCGGATGAAGAACACCGCCAGGTTGTTGCCCACCAGGTCCCAGTTGCCGTCCTCGGTGTAGAACTTGACGGCGAACCCGCGCGGGTCGCGGGCCGTCTCCGCCGAGTCACGGCCGCCGATCACCGTGGAGAAGCGCACCGCGAGATCCGTGCGCTTGCCCGGCTCCTGGAACAGCTTGGCCCTGGTGTAGCGGCTGACCGGCTCGTCGCCGATCTTCCCGTACGCCTCGAAGAACCCGTAGGCGGTGGTCCCGCGCGCGTGCACCACCCGCTCCGGGATGCGCTCGCGGTCGAAGTGGCTGATCTTCTCCAGGAACTGGTAGTTCTCCAGCGTTGCGGGCCCTCGCGCGCCCACCGTCCGCTGGTTCTGGTTGTCGTAGACAGGATGGCCCTGCCGGTTCGTCAGCACTTCGCGACGGTCACCAACGTCACTCATGTCACCGTTTCCTCTCCTCGGATGACCCCTTTCCCGCCCTGCCCTCAAGCCGCCGTGCGACACCGGCAAAGACTTCGCCCCTCCGGTCAGCCGGCCTTGCCCGCCAGGTCGAACACCTGCAGCGTCGCCCCCGCGCCGTCGACGCGCCAGAAGCGGGCGCCGCTCGGACCGCCCTGCCAGACGCGGATCACCTCGGCCCGGCCGTCGCGGTCGTGGTCGCCCACCGACCACGTCCTGATCGAGCCGCGCTCCCAGTCCTTGAGCCGCTTGCCCGCCGGGCCGCGCTCGGGGCCCCGATGGCTGAACGACAGGCCGGGGCGGCGCACGCCCTCCGGGGAGCCGGTGAGGATCTCGGCCCCGCCGACGACCCGCGCGTGCATGCCGATGACCTCGCCGGAGACCAGGTCGTCGGCGCCGTCGCCGGTCAGGTCGCCGGCGTGCAGGCTGCCCCGGACGCCGCCGAGCACCTGCGGCTCGCGGTCCGCGCCGCCGTAGAAGACGCGGGCGATGCTCTCGACCGACGGGTCCTCCGTCTCCATGCCGGGCTCGTTGTTGCGTGCTCCGCTGTCGCCGATCGCCACGTCGCGGCGGCCGTCGCCGTCGAAGTCGCCGAACACCGCCGAGCTGCCCGTGGCCACCTCGCGGAAGTCCTCGCCGGTCAGCAGCCAGGCGTGGGCCTGCTCGCCGTCGTCGGGCCCGTACACGACCAGGTCCGGCCCGTACGGATCGGTGACCATCCTGCCGGGCCACTCGCCCTCGGGGAGCGGGCGGCCGCTCCGGCGGGCGGGCTCGCCGGACCTGGTGAACGGGCCGTGCAGGCGGACGAGCCTGCCGCCGCTGCCGTCGGGACGCGACGTGGTCGCCAGCAGGTCGGCGGCGGCGTCGCCGTCGAGGTCGGCCACGCCGGAGTGACTTCCGTACGGCAGGACGGCGGCCGGGCCCCGGCCGCCCCAGAAGATCATCAGGGACCGGTCGGGGATGACGACGTCCGCGCAGCCGTCGCCGTCGAGGTCGGCGAACTGCGGGGGCACCTCGCCGGACATGGCGCCGTCACCGGCGACGTACGCGGTGGCCGGGTCGAGGCCGCGCGCCGACCCGTGCACCACCACGAGCTGGGCCCGCTCCCGCCAGTCGGCGCCCGTCCGGACGAACGCCAGATCGGCGTAGCCGTCACCGTTCACGTCACCGGGTTCGGCCTTGCCGGAGCACCGGGGCCGCGACGGGGGCGCGGCGGCCGGGGTCACCGAGACTGGCACAGGCTCCGGCGCGGGCTCCGGCGTGGGCGGGGGTGTCGGCGCGGCGGGGCCCGGCCCTGCGGCGGCGCACCCGGCGAGCATCGACGACACGAGTAAGACTCCGAGCTTTCTCGCCATGGCCGCCCACTATGCCGCATCCGGCCGAGCAGCGTCCTGACACGAATTGTAAGTGTACGATTACTCTTTGTGTCCGATGTCGTTACTCCGTGAAGGGGAGAACCATGCGTTCGCACTCCGCTCTGGCCGCCGCCGCCGGCGCCCTCATGCTGGTCCTGGCGGTTCCCGGCTCCGCCTGGGCCGCCACGGGCCAGTTCCGCTACTCGTACCAGACCGCCGACGGCTACGACGCCGTCGGCTTCATCAACAACCCGCCGAGCCGGACGTGCATCGACATCCAGGGCGCCGGCTCCGACGGCACGTCAGCCGCCTACGCGCCCAAGAACCTGACCGACGCGACGGCCACCGTCTTCCTGGAGCGCGGCTGCGCGGGCGACGTCTACTACAGCCTGCGCCCCGGCGCGGGCGCCTCGGACCGCCTCCTGGTGCGCTCCGTCGTCTTCTCCTGACCCCGGCACGAAAGAACCCGGCTCGGCGACCCGAGCCGGGGTTCCGCTCGACAGACAAGGCCGCCTTCTCGCGCACCAAGATATTTCACGTCGTAAAAGATGTTCGACGGAAAGAACAGGCATGGGGTGCCACCGGCCGGCCGGGCACACGGTGGAGTGGTCATCGACTCGCCTCGTAGACGATCTCGACGCGCCGGTTGAGCGCCCGGTTCTCGGCGCTGGGCCGGTTGCCGACCATGTTGGGCACCCGCGGCCTGGTCTCGCCGTGGCCGGAGGCCCTCAACGTGACGGACCTCCCGGAGAGCAACCCGGCGAGGACGCCGCGCACGGCTTCGGCGCGACGCTGGGACAGGCGGCGGTTGTAGGCCTTCGAGCCCTGGTCGTCGGTATGCCCGGCGATCTCGATGACGCCGTCGGGCGCGTCGGTCCTGATGCTTTCCGCGATCCTCGCCAGCCGGGTCCTGGCTGCCCCGGTCACCTCCCACTTGTCGAAGGCGAAAAGCACGTCGCTGGTCAGGGTGACGGTGACGGTCCTGTCGTCGCGGGTCTCGCTCTCCGAGGCGTCCAGGGACTCCACGGTGAGCCGGACGTTCTCGACGAGGTGCCTGATGTCCTCAACGGGAAAGACGTCGTCTGCCCGGGTCCCGGCTGAGGCCGGGGTGTACGTGGTGAGCAGCAGCATCGACGCCGTTCCGAGGCTCAGAGCCAGCCGTCGGCGCGCCGCCCGGGCCTCAGTCACCGAAGTGGCCGTGACCGGCTCACGCGATCGGGACATCGCTCATGATTCCGAAGCCCGGGACCTCGACGTGCACCTTGGTGACGTCCGGGGGCGGAGCGGCGAACGTCGCGTAGAAGGGAAGGCTCTCGCCCTCGTCGATGACCACGCTGCCGCTGGTCGTGGAGCACAGACAGGCGAAGTGGCCGGTGCGTCCGGGCCGGTACCGCTTGGCGTTGCCGGCGTCCACCAGGGAGAGTCCGCCCACCGTGTAGTCGGTCGGTCCTTTGCCCAGGTCGTTGCCGATGCGCCAGGAGGGCCCGTCCTCGTTGCTGATCGTGAGGCTGAGCGTGGCCATCTTCCCCTCCCGCTGGAGCTGGGTGATGGTCACGGTCATGTCGCGTCCCTCACGCTCGAACCGCTGAGACGCGATCGGGGCAAGGGCTGACGGAGATACGGCCGGTGTGGTGGTGGTCGTCGTCTCGGGTGACGGCGACGAACTCGGCCGGGCCGCGGAGGTCCCGGTGGAGTTCGCCGCACGAGCGCCGTCCTGGCGCTCTCCACCGCCGCCGGGCCCGCCCACCGCACCGCAGGCCGTCAGGGCTATCACGAGAGCCGGAACCCCTGTCAGAGCTGCGACATGCCTTGTCATCGGGAGACTCCTCATCGCCTTTCACTTCATGCGCGTCCGGGAGATGCCATCGTCGTGGTCCGCCGCGACGCCGGCCATGGGGTTATCCCTAGATGTCGCCGCCTGGATGGCGGCTTTCGCCGACTTTGCGGTGGTAGTTGATGTCATGGGTGCCGATCGGCGTGATCTCTGCGAAGGAGGGTTCATGACATTCAGGACCAGGTACGGCATCGTGGCGCTGGCCGTTCTCGCCAGCGTCGTGTACGTCGCCGGCACCGGCTGGCTGGACGACCCGCACGCCGCGCCGCTCTGGGACCTGGCCGGGGTGGCGGGACCCTTATGGGCGGCATGGGTCTACATCGTCATGGGGCTGATCGTCTGGTCGCAGCGGCACGTGAGCTCGCTGGGGCGGCGGACGGTCGCGATCGGGTTCACCTGGTTCACGGCTGGATTGCGCTCCTTCGACCACCCTGTCCTGGCGGGGATCGGCGACCTGGCGCCCGGGGTGCTGTTCGTGGTCTTCGCCTACGCGGTCTTCGCCTCGTCGCCCGGCTTCCCCTTCACCGCGGCGGGGCTGCTCATCAGCCTCCTCGGCTGGCTGGCCGGCGGAGTGACGGCGATGGAGCTGTTCCTGCCCGTGCCCGGTCTCGGGCTGCTCCTGGCGGCGCTGGTGACCTGGCCGATCGAGGTCATGGTCCGGGTGATCTGCGCGGGCAACACGCGCGTACGCGGGCTGCTCGCGGAGAACGAGCACCTGCACGGCGAGGTGAAGGACGCCAGGGGCAAGGTGGTCGAGGCGATGGACGCCGGGCGCCGCAGCATCGAACGCGACCTGCACGACGGCGCGCAACAGCGCCTGGTGAACGTCGGCATGTCACTCACGCTCGCACGCACACGCCTGGCCGAACCGCCGGAAGCCGGGGCGGCGCTCAACCGGGCGATGATGGAGCTGGAGGCGGCCCTGGAGGAGCTGCGCGAGCTGGCCCGTGGCGTCTACCCGGCGATCCTGGCGGACGCCGGCCTCGGGCCCGCGCTGGAGTCGCTGGCCGAACGCGCGGCCCTGCCCGTCGTTCTGGAGGACCTGCCCGCACGCCGGCTGCCCTCCCGTGTCGAGGAGACCGCCTACTTCCTCACCTCCGAGGCCATCGCCAACGCCGCCAAACACGCCGGGGCCTCGCAGGTCGTCGTACGGCTTCGGGACGAGGGCAGCCGGCTGATCCTGATCGTGAGCGACGACGGCGCCGGGAACGCGGACCCGTCGGGCAGCGGCCTGCGCGGGCTCGCCGACCGGGCCGCCGCCGTCGGCGGCCACGTGCGCGTGCACAGCCCCGCGGGTGCGGGCACCCGTGTGACAGCGAGCCTGCCCGTCCCTGACCCCGCGACACAGGGTTATCCCTCTGTTCACCACCCCGCACGCGAGCGAGCATGATCTCACCGAACCCGCCGGCGGTCGTGGGCAAGCCATCTCCCCTGGGTCCGACGCGTGCGCGTGACCGCCGTCGCCGTTCCACATCTGGAGGTTTCATGAGGATGAAGAGCGTTCTGACCGCGGCCGCCGCGTTCGCGGCCCTGAGCGTGCTCACGCAGGCCGCGGCTGCCGACGCCACCCCGCCGGACCCCGCTCCGGGCGGGCCGCAGCGGCCGTACGAGCCCGACGTCGAAGCCACGGACAACATCGACTCGCTGTCGGTGACGGCGACTCGCGGGGCCGGTCGGAGCGTGACGATCGCCTTCGACCGGCGCAGCCGCGCCGCGACGGGCGACGTCCCGGCCGGGCCACGGCGGTTCGTCTTCCTGTTCGACCGTTCGGTGAGCTTCAACCCCGAGGCGTTCCCCACGTGCGCTCGCGCCGTGATCGAGCGGCAGGGGGTGCGGGCGTGCCCGGCCGGGTCGCGGATCGGAGGCGGCCGTGGCGAGTTCCCGAGCGGCGAGCCGCAGGAGGTACACGCCTTCAACACGCGGATCGGGCGGTCAGCCGGGGTGCTGGTGGTGCTGCCGGCTTCGGGGGTGATCCTGGAGCAGACGCTGGAACGGGTCACGTCCCCGTACCGGAAGGACTACCGATGGGCGCTGGACGAGATCGTGCCGCCCACGGCCGTCCCACCCCAGGACCGCGTGGGCACCACCCGTTTCCAGCTCTCGTTCGGCGCCACCCGCCGGCACCACGGGCGCACCGTCGGCTTCGCCGAGACCACCGCGAGAACGGGCGGCGAGCTCCGCTTCGGCCTGTGGACCGAGTTCGTCACGGGACAGGTCCTCCTGCCCACCGCCAGGACGCCGCTGAAGGCGGGCCAGAACGGCTGATCAGCGCCGTAGATACGCGAGGACCGCGAGGACCCTGCGGTTGTCGTCGTCCGTGAGCGCCAGGTGCAGCCGGTCGAAGATGTTGCGCACGTGCGCCTCGACCGTCTTGACGGTCACGCTCATCGCCTTGGCGATGGCCGCGTTCGTACGCCCCTCTGCCATCAGGCCCAGCACCTGGCGCTCCCGGCCGGTCAGCTCGTCGAGCGGATCTCGCGTCCGCCGGCGCCGCAGCAGCCGGTCGACCACCGACGGATCGAGGACCAGGCCGCCCGCCCCGACGCGCCGGACGCCGCTCTCCAGGTCGTCCAGCCGGTTGACCCGGTGCTTGAGCAGGTAGCCCGCGCCGCCGATGCCGCCGTCCTCCCCGAAGAGCTGACCGGCGTGGTGCGTCTCGACGTACTGCGACAGGACCAGCACGCCCAGCCCGGGATAGGCGTCACGCAGCTCCCGCGCCACGTCGAGACCTTCGGCCGTGTACGTCGGCGGCATGCGGACGTCGACCACGACCACGTCGGGCGGGTCCTGACGGACGAGGCTGATCAGCCACCCCGGGTCACCCGCCTGGCCCGTGACCTGGAACCCGCGTTCGGTGAGGAGCCGGGCGAGCCCTTCGCGGAACAGCAGACAGTCGTCGGCGACCATCACCCGCATCCGTTACCGGCCTTTCGCGCGCTGCTCGATCATGCTCAACCCTACGGCCGGGCCGCGCGCCCCGCGCGGACCGGGCGGGGCGATCAACGGGCGCCCGGGGTGACCAGGCCCGACTCGTAGGCGTGGACGACCAGTTGGGCGCGGTCCCTTGCGCCCAGCCTGGACATCGTCCTGCTGACGCGGGTCTCGCGGTGGCGTGGCTGATGGTCAGGTGGGTGGCGATCTCCTCGTTGGACAGGCCGGTCGCCACCAGCGTCAGGACCTCGCGTTCCCTGTCGGTCAGCCGGTCCAGACCGGGCCCGGCACCGGGCGGCCGACGACAGCGCGGTCCCCCGTCGGCGGTCGGCGGTCGGCGGTCGGCGGTCGGCGGTCGAGCCTCCCGGAGAGGCCGTGGCCGCGCGCGTCTTCCTGGCGGTTCACCAGCGACTTCCACCATCCCGTGCACCTCCACCTGGCCCGCTTCCAGGTGCTGACGCGCAACGGCGGACCGCCCCTGCCGACCGACGCCGGCTGGAAGGACACCGTGGACGTGCGCCCCTACGAGGTCGGCGTCTGACCGGATCGGCTCACGCCACCCAAAGCGTCTCCGGCCGACAGGCTGCGCTACCGGTGGAGGTAGCGCTGGCGGGATGGATCATGCCGCGCTCGCGCTGACAGGCTCGATCCGGTCGGCGGGCTCGGCGGAGCCCGCATGGAGATCAGGGGGATCAGATGCGCGACCTCACCCGGGACATCGACAGTTTGCCTTTCCTCGACGTGTACTCGGCTGACTACGTCTCGGACCCGCTCGGCATGATCGAGGCGCTCGGGCCGGGGGTTCCCGTCGCCCGGAGCCCGCGCGGGGTGGAGTTCCTCAGCTACGACCTGGCGCGGGCGCTGCTGCGTGACGAGCGGTTCACGGTGGGCTTCGCCGAGCTGCTCACCGCCTGCGGGCTGAACCGGGGCAATGTCGCGTACCGCTACAGCGTCGCGAACACGGCGGCGCTCGAAGGCGAGGCCCACCGGCGCCAGCGCCGGCTGCTGGGGCCGCTGCTCGGCCCGGTGGTGATCGAGCGCTCCCGGGGCGTGGCGCGCCTGATCGCGGCCGGGCTGCTCGACAGCCTGGCGGGCGACGAGTTCGACTTCGCCAAGGCCGTCGCGCCCCACGTGCCGGCCGCGTACTTCTGCCACCTCATCGGCGCGCCCGCCGAGGACCACGAGCTGGTCGCGGCCTGCTCGGACATGCTGCTCAAGGCGTTCCGCGCCGATCCCCGCCATCGTGACGAGATCGAACGCGGCGCCCGCACGCTGGTCGGCTACGCCCGCGCCCACATCGAACGCCGGCGCGCCGAGCCGGGCGACGACGTGCTCTCCCAGCTCCTCGTGGCGGAGCGGCGGGGCGAGACGACCACGGAGGAGATCCTCGAAATCCTCTTCACGCTGCTGACAGCCAGCACCGACAACACGAGCGCGGCCCTCTCGCACACCGTCATGGCGCTCGCCGCGCATCCGGACCAGTGGCGCCTGCTGCGCGAGGACCCCACACTCATCCCGAGCGCGGTCCAGGAGAGCCTGCGGGCGCGTCCGAACGTCTGGTCGGACCCGAGGCTCGGCAGCGCGGACCAGGAGTTCGCCGGGCTGGCGATCCCCTCGGGCACGTGGCTGTTCGCCTCGGTGATCGCCGCCAACCACGATCCGTCGGTCTTCACCGACCCGAAGCGGTTCCGGATCAGCCGTACGCATCCGAGACCCGTGCTGAACTTCGGCTCCGGGCGTCACGCGTGCCTGGGACGCCTGATCGCGCTCATCGAGATCGAGGAGACCGTGCGGCTGCTCGTCGAGCGGTTCGCGAAGATCGAGGTCACCGGGCCGGTCGTCCGGGACGGGCAGCCGCACGGCGACTTCGTCCGCGCCCTGCCCGTCCGCCTCACACCGGCCCGCCCCGGCTCGCGCTAGAGACGGCCGCCGCGGTCAGCCGAGGTAGGCGGCGCGGACGCGCGGGTCGGCCAGCAGGTCCGTGCCCGGCCCGGACATGGTGGTCCGGCCGAGGTCGATGACGTAGCCGTGGTCGGCCAGCATGAGAGCGGCCAGGGCGTTCTGCTCGACCATGAGGATCGTCGTCCCCTGGTTCCGGAGCAGGGCGATGGTGTCGAGGATGCGCCGGATCATGATGGGCGACAATCCCATGGTGGGCTCGTCGAACATGAGCAGCGCCGGCCGGGCCATCATGGCGCGGCCGATGGCCAGCATCTGCTGCTCGCCTCCGGAGAAGAGCCCCGCCCGTTGCGTACGGCGTTCCCCCAGGACGGGGAAGAGGTCGTAGACGCGGGCCATGTCCTTCGCGACGTGGCGGTCCCGGCGCAGGTGGCCGCCCAGGCGCAGGTTCTCCTCGACGGTCATGCCGGCGAACAGGCGACGCCCCTCGGGGCAGTGCGCGACGCCGGCGGCGAGGACGGCGTGCGCCGGCAGGTGGTGGATGGGGCGGCCCCGGAGGCGGATCTCGCCGCGGTGCGGGCGGAGCAGGCCCGACACGGCCTTGAGCACGGTGCTCTTGCCCGCGCCGTTGGCGCCGACGAGGCAGACGATCTGCCCCTCCTGGACGGTGAAGCCGACGTCCTTGACGGCCTCGATCGCGCCGTACGCGACCGCGAGTCCGTTCACTTCGAGCATCAGGCCGCTCCTAGGTAGGCGTCGATGACGCGCGGGTCGGCGCGTACGGTCTCCGGCGGCCCGCTGGTCAGCAGGCGTCCGCGCACGAGCACGTGGACGTGGTCGCAGAGGGAGAAGATGAACCTGGTGTCGTGCTCGATCACGACCACGGAGATCCCGCGCCGGCGGATGGCGTCGATCAGGCGGCTGACGGCGGCCGTCTCGGTGGCGTTCATGCCGGCGGTCGGCTCGTCGAGCATGAGCACCGACGGGTCGCCCGCCAGCGCCCTGGCGATCTCCAGACGCCGCTGGTCCCCGTACGCCAGGCTGCGGGCGGGGGCCTGGCCGGCCGGGTCGAGCCCGACGAAGGCCAGTTCGGCGCGGGCGCGTTCGACGGCCTCTCTCTCGCTCCTGCGGAACCCGGGGCCGTGCAGGAGCGCGTTCAGCAGGCTCTGCCTGATCCGGGTGTGCCGGCCGACAAGCACGTTGTCGAGGATGGACATCTCGGAGAACAGGCGGATGTTCTGGAAGGTGCGCGCGATGCCGCCGCGGGCCGCCTCGGCGGCGTCGGCCACGAGCGGCCGCCCGTTCAGCACCACCTGCCCGGACGTGGGTGCGTACAGGCCCGTCAGGCAGTTGAAGAGGGTGGTCTTGCCGGCGCCGTTGGGGCCGATCAGCCCGACCACGCCGCCGTCGGGCACGGTGAGCGAGACGCCGTCCAGCGCGAGGAGGCCGCCGAAGGACATGAACAGGCGCTCTGCGACGAGAGTCATGAGGACACCAACCCCTTGGGCCGGAAACGCATGATGAGGATGAGGGCGAGCCCGAAGAGCATCAGCCGGTAGTCGCTGAACTCGCGCAGCTTCTCCGGCAGCACGAACAGCAGCGAGGCGCCCACGAGCGCGCCGGGCACCGTGCCCATGCCGCCGAGGATCACCGCGGCCAGCAAGGTGACCGATTCGCTGAAGTCGAAGCTCTCGTAGCCGACCGTGCCGAGCTTGTGCGCGAAGACCGCGCCCGCCAGGCCCGCCAGCGTGGCGCCCACCAGGAAGGCCAGGATCTTGGCCCGGCCGGTGCGCACGCCCATCGCCCTGGCGACGTCCTCGTCCTCTCTGATCGCCAGCCAGGCCCGGCCGGTGCGGCTGTGCTTGAGGTTGGCCAGGACCGCCATCGTGCCGGCGACCAGGAGCACGGTCAGCGCGTAGTAGAGGAAGCCGGCGGGCAGTCCGCCGACCGGCTGGTCGAAGCCCTGCCCGAAGAGGGTGATCGGCGGGATCCCCGGGATGGAGTTGGCGCCGCCGGTCAGCCCGCCGATGTCGTTCTGCGCGGCCCGGAAGAAGATCTCGCCGAACGCGAGCGTCACGATCGCCAGGTAGTCGCCCCGCACGCGCAGGGTGGGCGCGCCCACCACGACGCCGAGCAGGCCCGCCACCACCGCGCCCGCGAGCGCCGCGACCGGGAAGGAGACCACGTGGGCCAGGTTCGCGGCGGTGAAGGCGCCGATGCCGAGGAAGGCCACGTAGCCGAGGTCGAGCAGCCCTGCCAGGCCCACGACGATGTTGAGCCCGATCGCGGTGGCCGCGTAGATGCCGATGGTGGAGGCCACCGTCATCCAGTAGCCGGTTCCGGCCTCGGTGAGCGGCAGGAGCATGGCGCAGGCCAGCAGGACGGTGAGGCTGAAGGCCCGGTGCCGTTCGGCCAGGGCCGAGAGCCAGGAGAGCACCCCGTACGCGGACAGGATGCCGAACAGGCCGACGGCGAATCCGAGGAACGACAGGAACTCGGCCCCTCCGTGCGGGTTGGTCGCCCGGCTCTGCCCGCCCGCCGTCAGCATCGCCGACACCGCCCACAGCAGGGCGGCGAAGGCCGCCACCAGGATCGGCCAGGCCAGCGCGCGGGACGGAAGCTTCCACGTGGGGGCGGGTTCCCTCCGGCCCAGCCAGATCAGCAGGGCGCCGCCGGCCAGCGTCACCGGACCGCCGAACGACAGGACGCCGAGCGCGGCCAGGAACGCGGTGTGGACGAGCGCGATGACGGCCGCGCCCGCGCCCGCGGCCCGGCTCGCGCGGGGCAGCATCGCGGCCAGCCCCAGGAGCAGCAGGTGCAGGCGGAAGCCGGTGACCAGGTACGGGGCGTCGAAGAACTGCAGCGTGGCCAGGCCGGGATAGGCGCCGCCGGGGATGACGGCCGACGCCCACGGCGACAGCGCCCCGAGCAGCACCAGCGCGGCGCCCGGCGCGGAACGCCAGGCGGAGCGCGGCTCGCGCCGGGACGGCGCTTCGGTGACCGGGCGGTCCCGGACGAAGGAGGACGTCATGCCCGCACCCTCTCCGGCCGGCCGAGGAAGCCCTGCGGGCGGAACATCAGGACCAGGATCAGCAGTGCGAAGACCCACACGTAGTCGTACTGGGCGCCGCCCCAGGCGTACTGGCCGGCCAGTGACTTCACCAGGCCGATGGAGAGCGCGCCGAGCATGGCCCCGCGGATGCTGCCGATGCCGCCGAGCACGGCCGCGGTGAAGGCGAAGATGCCGTTCTGGAAGCCGATGGCGGTGTCGATCTGCGTGTAGTGGATGCCGTACAGGACGGCGCCCACTCCCGCGAGCGCCGCGCCGAGGACGAACGTCGCCAGGATCACCCGGTCCGGGTCGATCCCCATGAGCCGGGCGGTCTCGGGGTCCTGGGCCGTGGCGCGCATGGCGCGTCCCAGGCGGGAGCGCTCCACGTACAGGTGCAGCGCGGCGGCCAGCAGGGGGGCGACGGCGAGGGCCAGCACGCCGGTCCACAGGACCGTCACCGGCCCGAGCACCAGGTGCCCGTCGGGGAAGGCGCGCGGGAAGGCCAGCGGCGCGGTGGCGCCGGGGTAGAAGACCCGCACCACCTCCTGCAGCAGGATGGACACCCCGAGCGCGGTGATCAGCGGCGCCAGCTTGTGCGCGCCGCGCAGCGGCCGGTACGCCAGCCTCTCCACCGCGACCGCGACCGCCACGGAGACGGCCACCGCCGTCACGCACATGACCGGCAGCGCCGTGTCCCAGGGCGTGTCCGCGGGCAGCAGACGCAGGGAGACGAAGTGCGCGCCGAACGCGCCCACCATGAACACCTCGCCGTGAGCGAAGTTGATCAACTGGACGATGCCGTAGACCATCGTGTAGCCGAGCGCGATCAAGCCGATCAGCGCACCCAGCACCAGACCGTTGACGATCTGCTGCGCCAGAGTGGACACGGCTTACTTCGCCTCGAACTGGTCACTCAGCACGTCCTTCCACGCACCGGACGTGACCTTGTACACGGTGAACATCTTGTTGACGCTGTCGCCGTACTGGTCGAATCCGATCGTGCCGTTGGCGCCCGAGTCGGTCCGGTACTCCTGGACCTGCTTGATCAGCTCGGCGCGCTGTTCGAGCCCGCCGTTCCAGCCGCCGCTCGCGGTCACCTTGCCGGCCGAGGCGACGATGACGTTGGCCGCGTCGAAGGCGAAGGCGCCGAAACCGCCGTACCCGTCGGAGAAGCCCTTCTTCTTGTACGCGTCCACGAACGCCTTGCCGCTGTCCAGCTTGTCGATCGGCGCGCCGACAGAGGTGGCGACGTCGCCGTCCTTGCCGCCGAGCGCGATGAACTGGGGGTCGAACAGGCCGTCGGTGCCCGACACGGGCACGTTCAGCCCCAGGTCCCTGGCCTGCTTGCTGAGCGGGCCGGCCACGTGATACTCCGAACCGACGAAGATCGCCTCCGGGTTCAGCGTCTTGACCTTGGTCAGCACGCTGGAGAAGTCGCTGTCGTTCTCGTTGACCTTCTCGCGGATGACGATCTGCGCGCCGAGGCGTTCGGCCTCCTTGGCGAACTCCGTCGCGCTGCTCTCACCCACGGCCTTGCCGTCGGTGATGATCGCCAGCTTCTTCTTCCCCTCCTTCTGCACCATGTAGCGGGCGTTGAAGGGGCCCTGGAGGTCGTCGGTGCCGACGACGCGGAAGTAGTTGCCGTACTGCCGTTTCGGCGCGGTGGCGAAGTCGGCTCCCCTGGACAGCACCGGGTCGGTGTTGCCCGGCGAGATGAGCAGCAGCTTGGCGGCGGCGATCTTCGGCTGGATCGCCCGCGCCACGCCCGAGTTGTACGAGCCGACGACTCCCACGACGTTGGGGTCGTCGGCGAAACGCTGGGCCGCCGCGGCGCCCTTGTCCGGGTTTGCCTCGTCGTCCTGCGCATCCATCGCGAGCTGGTATCCCTTGACCGCGCACGCCGCGTTGGCCTGGTCGACGGCAAGCTGGACCGAGTTGCGGATGCCGAGCCCGATCGCCGACAGCTTGCCCGACATCGGCGCGATCACGCCCACGACGAGCGTGCCCTTGCTCGTGTCGCACCCCCCGGCGCTCCCGGCCGTCTCGGTCTTGCCCGCCGCGCACGCGCTGGTTCCCGTGGCCGTGACGACGGCCAGCAGCGCGGACAGCACGCCGGTGGTCTTGCTCTTCAACGCAGACTCCCTCGTTCCCCTGCATCCCGACACCCCGTCGGACCGGAGGGACGCTAGAGTCCTCGGCTGTCCACGCGACAGACCCATTCACTGCCCGAAAACTGTCCGGTGAGGGACGGCCCCGGCTCAGCCGAGAGCGGACCAGTCGCGGATGGGCCTCGGCCCTGTCAGCACCGAGTCCTCGTAGGCGACGTCGGTGACGCGGATCTTCATGTACCGGGTGCCCGAGAACACCCAGTAGTCGTTCGCCTCGCCCGGCACCGGCAGCATCTCGTCGATGCCCTGCCTGAACGCCGGGACCTTGTGGAACGTGCCGGGCCAGCCGTCGAGCCGCGCCGGGCCGCGGGTGATCTGGCCGCCGGGGCCCTCGCCGTCCAGCCTGGTCCGGACGTACCTGTCTCCGGAGAACACCCAGTACTGCTCCGGGTCGTCCGGGGTGCGCACCACCGCGTCGATGCCGTCGTCGGCGAGGTCGCCGAACACGTCCGCCCAGTCGCTGAGGGGTCGCGGCCCCGCCACCAGCGTGTCGTCGTACGCCTGGCCGGGGCCCGCCAGGCGGATGCGGACGTACTCGCGGCCGGAGAAGACCCAGTACTCATCGGAGGAGCCCGGGACCCGCAGCGTCGCGTCGATCCGATCCCGGAACGCGGGCAGGTCCTCGAAGGTGTCGTCCCACGTCCGGAGCGGCGTGGCGGCTCGCAGGATCTCGCCTATCGGGTAACCCCGGGTGGAGAGGCGGGCCCGGACGTAGCGGTCGCCGGAGAACAGCCAATAGCCGCTCGGGGCGTTCAGCTCGGGGTCGTCGGGGACGGGCATCACCGCGTGGACGCGCCGCAGGGGCTCGGCGGCCGTGGCGCTGGGGGTGGCGGGCTGGGTGGCTGGCTGACTGGCCGGCGGGGTGGCGGGGCTCGTCGTCGCCGCCGCGGCGGCGGGGGTGTCGTCCGGGGCGCGGTTCGTGAGCGCGACCGCGGCCACGGCGGCCGTGAGCACGACGGCGGCCGTGATCGCCACCAGGCCGGGCAGCCGGCGGCGCGGCACGGCGCGGGATCGGCGCGGGTGGGTCGGCAGGTCGGGCACGGTCGGCGTCGTCGAGGCGAAGGGCCGCAGCATCGCGCTCGCCTCCGCGATGGACGGGCGGTGGGCCGGGTCCTTGCGGAGCAGGGCTTCGAGCAGCGGGGTCAGCGGCCCGGCGGCGGGCGGGAGGTCCGCCGCCTCCTGGGCGATGGCGTGCAGCACCCCGGCTGGCTCCGGCCGGGCGAACGGGGACCGTCCCGACACCAGCACGCACAGGGTGACGCCGAGCGAGAACAGGTCGCTGGGCGGCCCTCCGGG
This sequence comes from Nonomuraea sp. NPDC023979, assembly GCF_040639085.1. Lineage (NCBI taxonomy): Bacteria > Bacillati > Actinomycetota > Actinomycetes > Streptosporangiales > Streptosporangiaceae > Nonomuraea > Nonomuraea sp. NPDC023979. Next base: position 13,430 of record NZ_JBEZZG010000044.1, on the reverse strand, counting down.
CTGTCCGCGGAGCCGCTCGGGCGCGATGTACTCGAGCGTCCCCACCACCGCGTCGGTCTCGGTGAGCGAGTCGGTCCCGGTCAGCGCCGCGATGCCGAAGTCGCACAGGACCACCCTGCCGTCGCGGCGCAGCAGGACGTTGGCCGGTTTGACGTCCCGGTGCAGCGCGCCGGCGGCGTGCACGGTCTCCAGCGCGGACAGCAGCTGCAGGCCGATGGTCGCGGCGTCGGCCGGGGTCATCGGGCCGGCGGCGGCGAGGTGGTCCTTCAGCGAGGGGCCGTCCACGTACTCCATCACCAGCCACAACCGCTCGTCGTGGATCAGGAGGTCGTGCACGCCGAGGACGTTCGGGTGCGAGATCCGGGCGATGACCTGGGCTTCCCGGTGGGCCCTGGTGAGCTGGGCGGCGCGCGTCTGGCCGGTCGTCCGGAGGTGCATCTCCTTCACCGCCACCGTACGGCCCAGGAGTTGATCGGTCGCCCGCCACACGGTGCCCGTGCCGCCGCTGCCGAGCTGGTCCAGCAGTACGTACCGTTCAGAAAGCACGCGTGGTCCCCCGAGGTCGAAGATCGCCGTATGCCCCCATCTTCGGCCATTCCCGGGCGTCAGGCGGCTCGGATTGCCCAGGCGAATGGCTGCTGACTGCCACAATTCATAATGAATTCCTGCTGAGTCAACTAGTCCGGATATAGCCTGCTATACCGTTGCATGCCCGCCTGCTCCACCTCCGCGGAGCGTCCGGTCCTCAGTCGTGGGAGTGTGGATGACGGTCGACGATCGCGGGGATCGTCGGCGCCCGGGCGGACGCTGGGACGTGCAGGCCCGTGGCCGCGCCACGGTCGACGCGCTCGAACGCCTCGTCGGCGGCATGGGCACGGGGATCGTCGCCATGATCGCGCTGCTGCTGCTGACCGCCACCGCGCTGCTGTGCCTGGTCGGCGTGGGGCTGCTGCTGGTGCCCGCCGCACTGCGCGAGCTGCGGGAGGTCGCCGACCGCGAACGACGGCGGCTCTCGCGCTGGGGCCCGGAACTCACCGGCCCGGGCACGACCCCCTCCCGGCTGCGCGACGCGGCCACCGACCGCACGGTCCGCCGCGAGCTGGGCTGGCTGGTGATCCACGCCGGGTTCGGGGGGCTCCTGGGACTGCTCGCCCTCACGCTGCCACTCCAGGCCCTCAAGGTCGCCGCCCTCTCGCTGTGGTGGTTGCTGCTGTCTCCGGAGCAGCCCGCGGTCGAATCCTGGGGATGGTGGACCATCAGGGACGTGCCCAGCGCTCTCGGCGTCGCCCTGCTGATCCCGGTGTGGATCGTCCTCACCATGATCGCCGCGCCCGGCCTGGCACGCTTACAGGCATGGCCCGGGCGGCGGCTGCTGCGCCACGCCCCGGATTCCGCCACGGATCTGACCTCGCGGGTGGCGGAGCTGACCGCGACGCGCGCCGCGGCCCTCGACGCGCACGCCACCGAGCTGCGGCGGATCGAACGGTCGCTGCACGACGGGACGCAGAACCGGCTCGTCGCCGTCAACGTGCTGCTCGGGGCGGCCCGTCGCGCGCTGGAACGTGATCCGTCCACGGCCGGAGAGCCCCTGGTGCGGGCCCAGGACGCCGTCAGGCAGTCGCTCGACGAGCTCCGTGGGGTCGTGCGGAGCATCCTGCCGCCCGTCCTGATCGACCAGAGCCTCGCCGACGCGCTGACCGGCCTGGCCGCGACCAGCCCCGTGCCGTGCACCGTGGCCGTGGACCTCCCGGCCAAGGCCGCCGCCTCCGTCGAGGCCACCGTGTACTTCCTGGTGGCCGAGGCGCTCACCAACACCGCCAAGCACGGCCGTGCGCGGCACGTCGCCGTCGAGGCCCGCCGCGTGGGCGACCGGCTCCAGGTCCGGATCACCGACGACGGCCGAGGCGGGGCGGACGAGCGGCACGGTTCCGGGCTTCGCGGCATCCGCGGCCGGGTCGAGGCGCACGACGGGACGTTCACCCTGGACAGCCCGCCCGGCGGGCCCACCGTGCTGGCCGTGACCCTGCCCTGCGGGCCGTGATCCCCGCCGTTCCGGAGCCGGTACGGCCTGCTGTACCCGCAGGAGGCAGTGCGCGGGATCGCCCGCGCGCACCGGCGGCCCGTACCTTCGGTCCGTAGCGGTTGATCGAGGGGGAGCAAGGCGTATGCGCCTGGCGAGCGATTATGAACCGGAGCAACTGGGGCGACAGGTACACCTCGCGCGGGAGCAGGCCTTCGTCGGCCGGGGCGCGGAGCTGGCGGCCTTCCACGCGGCCCTGCACGGCAGCCACAGTGTCCTGTACGTGCACGGTCCCGGCGGCATCGGAAAGTCCGCGCTGCTGCGGCGGTTCGTCCAGGACGCCGCCGCCGCGAACCGCCCGGTGGTGCACATCGACGGCCGTGGGCTCGTGGCGTCGCCCGAGGCGTTCGAGGCCGAGGCCGCGCCGGTGCTGCGCGACCCGCGCGCGGTCCTGCTGGTCGACGCCTTCGAGCAGCTTCAGGAGCTGGAGGAGTGGCTGCGGGAGGAGTTCCTGTCGCGGGTGCGGATGGGGGCGCTGGTCGTGCTGGCCGGCCGGCACGCCCCGGACGTGCGCTGGCACGCCGACCCCGGGTGGGCCCGGGCCTTGCGGGTCATGCCGCTGCGTGACCTGCCGCCCGCCGAGGCGCGGGCGCTGCTCGACTCCTGCGGGGTGCCCGAGGAGTCGCGCGAGCGGGTGCTGACCTTCGCGGGCGGCCATCCGCTGGCGCTGCTGCTGGCCGCGGCGTCGGGGGGCGCGGAACCGGAGCACGAGCTCGTGACCGCGCTGCTGGACCAGCTCGTGGGCGAGGTGCCCTCGGCCGCGCACCGGCAGGCGCTGGAGGTCAGCGCGCACGCGTACGTGACGACCGAGGATCTGCTGCGCGCGGTGCTGCCGCACGACGCCGAGGAGCTGTTCCGGTGGCTGCGCCGGTTGCCGTTCATGGAGTCGGGCGCCTCCGGGCTGTACCCGCACGCCCTGGTGCGCGAGATCCTGGAGGCCGACTTCCGCTGGCGGGACCGGCAGGGACACGCCGCCATGCACGAACGCGTCCGGGCCCACCTGGCCGGAAAGGTCCGGACGGCGGCCGATCCCGACGTGCCCGGCGCCGTGGCGGCCCTGCTCCACCTCCACCGCGGCGACCAGCCGGCGAGCGTACGCGACGCGCACTCGACGGCCGAGTTCCGCGAGGAGCCTCTGAACCCGGCGGACGTCGAGGCCCTGGTCGAGATGGCGGCCGAGACGGAAGGGGAGGAGGCCGCGGGCTGCGCCGCCTTCTGGGCCGGGCGCCGCCCGGAGGCGTTCCGCGTCTACCGCCGGGCCGCGACGGGCGAGCCCGTCGCCTGGTTCGCCTGGCTGCGGCTGCCGGGACCGGACCAGGAGGAACTCGCGGCCGACCCGGTCGTGGCCGCGGCGTGGGCGCACGCGCGGGCCACGGCGCCCCTGCGCGCGGGCGAGCACCTGGCCGTCGCCAGGATGTGGCTGCCACGGGGACGGCCGGGCGGCAGGGCGTTGACGGCGATGATGCGCTGGCGGGCCGTCGGGGAGTGCCTGCGGTCGGAGCAGATGGCCTGGTCCTACTGGGCGCTGCCGGAGCACGAGGCGCACGAACACCTGTGGCGCTGCGGCATCGGCAGGATCGACGTCCGGCCTCGCGTCGGGGACGCGGCCTATGACCTGTTCGCCCACGACTGGCGGGCGGTGCCGCCCCAGGCGTGGCTGGAGCGCTTCGGCCGGACGACGGCCCCGGAGGCGGGCGGCGGGGCGGGGCGGCTGGCGGTGCTGTCACGGGCCGAGTTCGGCGAGGCCGTCCGGCAGGCGTTACGCCACTTCTCGCGGCCCGGCGCGCTGGCCGCCTCGCCGCTGACGCGTACCCGGCTGGTCACCGAGCGGGCCGGGCGGGCCGGGCGTGATCCGGCGACGGCCCTGCACGACCTGCTCCGCGAGGCGATCGACGCCCTGCGCGACGACCCGCGCTCGGTCAAGCTGCACCGGGCGCTCGCCGTCACGTACGTGAGCGGCCCGCCCACCCAGCAGCTCGCCGCCACCCGGCTGGGCCTGCCCTTCACCACCTACCGCCGCCATCTGACGGCCGGCGTGGAGCGGATCGGCTCCGACCTCTGGCACGCCGAGCTGTACGGCGTCGCCGGTCCCCGTCACCGGCTGTGAGCCTGACCCTCTCTTATGACAAAAGCCCTGACATGGTGACATGTCGGCTATAACCTGCGTACCTCCGGTGCTGATCAGCGAACGGCCCTGTGCCTGGCCGAGGAGGTACGTTCCCATGACGGTCGCTGAGGGCTGCCGGGCCGCGCGGCTGCCGCGGGCGCGATGGCGGACGCGATGGGCCTGGCGCTGGGACGTGTTCGGCCGGGGCCGTGCCACCCTGGACGCGCTCGAACACCTCGTCGGCGGCATAGGCACGGGAATCCTGGCGCTGGCCGCGCTCCTCACGGTGATCGTCACCGCCCTGGCCTGCCTGGCCGGCGTCGGGCTGCCGCTGATGCCGGCCGCGCTGCGCGGGTTGCGCGCGGTCGCCGACCGGGAGCGGGCCCGGCTCTCGCGCTGGCACCCGGACGAGATCATCGCCCCGCCCCCGCCCCCGGCGGGGCTGCGCGCCGCCCTCGCCGACCCGCCCGTGCGGCGCGAGCTGGCCTGGGCGGTCGTGCACGCGTCCACCGGCATCCTCGTGGGCGTGCTCGCCCTCACCTTCCCGGTCCACGCGGTCCAGGACGCGACCTTCGCGCTGTGGTGGTGGGTGCTGCCTGCGGGGGACGCCACGGCCGCGACCTACGGGATGTGGGAGGTCAGCGACCTGCCCAGCGCCCTCGCCGTCGCCGTGCTGGCCCCGATCGAGATCGCGCTCACCCTGCTCCTCGCGCCCCGCATGTCCCGGCTGCAGGCGTGGTCCGGCCTGCGTCTCCTGCGGCCCGGCCCCGGCGTCGACCTGAGCCTGCGCGTGGCGCAGCTCACCGCGACCCGCGCCGCCGTCCTCGACGCGCACCTCGCCGAACTGCGCCGGATCGAGCGGTCGCTGCACGACGGGACGCAGAGCCGCCTCGTCGCCGTCGACGCGCTGATCGCGGACGCGCTGCGGGGGCTGGAGAGCGACACGGCCGGCGACACAGCCACCGCCATGACCTCGATCGAACGGGCACAGACCACCGCCGAGCAGGCGCTCGCCGAGCTCCGGGGCGTCGTGCGGAGCATCCTGCCGCCCGTCCTGACCGACAAGAGCCTCGCCGACGCGCTCACCGGGCTGGCGGCGGCCTGCCCGGTGCCCTGCGTCGTCGACGCCGGCCCGCCGGTCAGGGCCGCCGCCTCCGTCGAGGCCACCGCCTACTTCGTGGTGGCCGAGGCGCTCGCCAACGTCGCCAGGCACAGCCGGGCCCGGTACGCCGTCGTCAGCGTCCGCCACCGGGACGACCGGCTGTGCCTGCGGGTGGTGGACGACGGACGCGGCGGGGCGGACGAGAGCGGCCCCGGGCTCACCGGCATCCGCCGCCGGGTCGAGGCGCACGACGGGTCGTTCCTGCTGAACAGCCCGGACGGCGGGCCCACCATCCTCAACGTGACCCTGCCAGGACCGCTTCAGCGTTCGTCGCGCGAGCTCGACGCGGCTATGGCGGGCCCACCGCGTACGCCCGGACGACGATCTGGGTGAGGGCGGCGCCGCCGGCCGCCTCGACCCGGACGCGCAGCGACACGTAGCCCGGTGTGCCCGGGTTGCGGACGGCGGCCTGCCAGGACGGACCCGCGCCGGAGGCGCGCACGGGCCGCCAGGTCGCGCCGTCGTCGGCGGACGTCTCCAGGCGGACGCTCACCGGCCGGACCCCGCCCTCCAGCCGCATCGGCAGCCGGGTCAGCGATCCGGCGGGGGCGCGGTTGACCGCGTCGAGCCCGGCCGGGCCGAAGCGCATCGCCATCACCGGCAGCGGCCGTTCTTCCCCGGTGCGCGCGGAGGGCACCGTCCAGACGGCGTCCACGGCGGTGGACAGCGTCGCGGCCGGCCGGCGCGCGGACGCGCTGATCGTGTACGTGGCGGCTCCGGCCGGCAGCTTCGCCCGCATCTCGCAGGACTCCGGGGAGTCGATCCAGCAGCCGGCCAGGTCGGCGGTGGCGAGCACCTGCCCGTCCCTGGCGACGGTCGCCGTGCCCGTCGCCGCCTCGTCGCTCCCGGCCCGTCCGGCGGCGCCGTCGGCGAACAGGGCGGCCGGGCGGAACACCAGTTGGTCGCCGGTGCGCCGGGCGTGGATCCCTGCGAGCGACGGGCCCGTCGCCGCGGCGTTCCACAGCTCTCTGGTGGAGCCTCGGCGTGCGGTCCTCTCCTCGCCCGTGATCAGCGCGGTGCCGATCAGGAGCGCGCCGCTCCAGGAGAGGCCGGGTGTCCGGTACTGGGTCAGCGTGCCGGGCAGGTCCAGGTCCTTGGGGGGCGCCAGGGGCATGCCGCTTGCGCTGCCGAGACGCACCGTCGTCAGCGGAGTCGCCGTGCCCGCCGTGCCCGCCGTGCCCGAGGCCCGGTAGGTCGAGGTCACCTTCGCCAGCTCCCGCCGTTCGGCCGCGTAGCCGGGATCGTCCGGGAGCCCGCCGACGTGACGCCGGGCGAGGTCGTAGAGGGAGCCGGTGGCCTCGTTCACCCACTGGTTCCTGATCAGGAACTTCAGGCCGGGCTCGCGGGCCGGGACGACGAACAGCCGGTCCGGGTACCTCGTGAACGAGAGCCAGGCCGTGGCCCATTTCCCGGACTCCAGCTGGAAGTCGAAGCCGTTGTCCTGGACCGCGCCCGGGTCGTCGATCGAGAACAGGAACTGCTTGCCGGCCCGCGCGTCCAGCGTCACCTCCTGGTCGGTCTCGCCCACGGTGACGACGGTGTGGGCGATGGTGGTGCCCTCGCGCTCGGAGGTGTCCGACAGCAGGCTCCACCGCCCCTTGGGCAGCCTGATCCCGGCGCGGCCGTCGGCGAAGGACAGCTCGTGCTGTACGCCGGTCTCCGGGTCGAAGGCGTGGACCAGCGGGTCGACGGGCGTGCCGGACCTGCCCAGGGCCGTGACGGTCACCAGGTGGGTCTCCGGTTCCACGTACGCGCCGACCGGCGTCCGGATCACCTGGTCGCCCGACCGGGCGGTGACGACGCCCGGGTGGTCGCCGGTCGGCCTGCCGCTCGCGTCGATCGTCAGCGTGACCGTCGCCTGCCCGTGCGCGGGCACCTCGGCGCGGTCCGCGGAGAGGCCGAGCAGCTCGCCCTCGGCGGTCAGGCCGAGCGTGACCGGGGTGTCGCCGGTGTTGGTGTAGGTGATGGTCCTGGTCGCCACCCTCTCGGCCGTGCCGAAGGGGAAGAGCGCGTGCAGGCTGCCCGGTTCGGCCACCACGGGCTGGGCGAGCGCGCGGGCCACGTCGACCAGGCCGGCGCCCTGCCGGTACGGCGTCTCGTCCGCCGCGGGCGCCGCGCTGCCCATGAGGGCCGCCTTCAGCCGAGGGCCGGTCCAGCCGGGGTGGCGCTGGGCGAGGATCGCGGCGGCCCCGGCCACGTGCGGCGCGGCCATCGAGGTGCCGTCCATCGCGACGTGGGCGCCGCCCGCCTGCGCCGCCACGATCCCGACGCCCGGCGCCGTGACGTCCGGCTTGATCGCGTGGTCGCCGAGGCGGGGCCCGGCGCTGGAGAAGGGGGCCAGGCGGCCGTCCCGGTCCACGGCGCCGACCGTCAGGGCGGCGTCGGCGCTGCCGGGGCTGCTCACCGGGTTGCGGCCGGAGTTGCCTGCGGCGACCACGAACAGCGCGCCTGTCCGCTCCGACAGCACGTCCACGGCCTGTTCCACGGGGTCCAGCCCGGGTGTGTCGGGACCGCCCAGGCTCATGTTGACGACCTTGGCCTCGACCTCGACGGCGGCCCACTCCATGGCGGCCAGCAGGGCCGATTCGGTGAACGTGCGGCTGCCCAGCTTGGCCACGGCGATCTCCGCGTCCGGGGCCACGCCCCGGTACTTCTCCCCCGCCCCCGCGATGATCGACGTCACATGGGTGCCGTGGCCAATGTTGTCGCGGATGTCGGGTTCGTCGCTGAAGTTGCGTGACTGCTTGACCGCGTTCTTCAGGTCGGCGTGATCGGGGTCGTACCCGGAGTCGAGCACGGCGACCTTGACGCCCTTGCCGGTGAAGCCCTGGCTCCACGCGGTGGGCGCGCCGATCTGCTCGGCGCTGCGGTCGAGGGTGAAGGCACGGCGGCCGTCCAGCCACAGCTTGGCCGTCCCGGCGGCCAGTGACGGACCGCCCCCGCCCGCGAGGTCCCGCCAGGTCCGGGCGGCGCTCGCCTTGGGCAGTCGCGTCGTGGTCAGGCCGGCGGCCGCGAGGCGCCGGGCCGGCCCGGCGTCCCGCAGCCGGCCTGCCGCCTCGCTCGCCGACTGGACGATGAGCGGGATGTCCTTCCTGGTGGCGTCGCCGTAGCCCCACTGGAGTAACTGGGTGACGTCGAACAGCCGCCGGTCGAGCACGCCCTTGGCGATCAGCGGGCGGGCGTCGGACGGGATCACGTGCAGGTGGCCCCCACGCACCTGCCCGGAGAAGCTGACCTCGCGGTCGTCCGCGGGCGTCACCCGGTATCCCCGGCCTGTCACTGTGACGCGGTCGCCGGTGATGAGCGTGACCTCGTCCGCGGCGGGAGCCGGGGGCTCGGCGCTCGCCCGCGCGGGCGGCGACGGCGTCACGACCGTGGCCGCCACCAGCAGCAGCGTAACCGCCGGCGCCTTCACGAGCCGCTTCCGTCGCCGTCGGAGCAGCCGTGCTTGCGGTCGATCGTCCGCTTGAGCTCCTCGTCCATCGGCTCCTCGCCGACGACGAGGAACGCCTTGCCGTACTCGGACAGCCCGCCGCCGGTCACGTACAGGGAGTCGGGCGCCGTCGTCGTGACCTCCGCGTCCTCGCCGTCCGAGCCGGGCTTCGTGATCGCGAACTCGGTGATCGTCACGCCGAGCGAGGCCAGGGTCCTGCGCACCTCGCCCACGCGGAGGTTGACGAACGGCTTGCAGTGCAGGAGCTCGCCCCGACTGCCCAGCGAGGTGACGACCTGGTACTCCTCCCCGGGACGGCCTTCGCGGCCCAGCTTGAGCTCGGCGGCGCCGGTGAAGTCCTTGGCGATGGTGAGCCCGATCGGGCAGCTCAGCGTGGGGGCGCATCCCTCCGGGCGGTCGATCGTCCTGATCTTGTCCGCGTGCGGGAACGGGCCCTTGCTCCACCCCGGGGTGTCGAGGTGGATCTCGCCCACGTAGGAAGGGGGGACGGGCACGACCTTGAGCGAGACGTTCAGGCCCGCCTCCTTGAGCTGGGCGGTGTAGACCTCGGGCCGGGCGTACAGGTCCTTGACCTCGATCAGGTAGTGGTCGCCGGCGTCCTTGATGTTCAGCGCGGAGGCGGGGGCGGCGCCCAGCACGGCCGTGAGCGACCAGCCCGCGGCGACCGCCGCCGCGAGCGGCAGCGCCAGGATCGGCCGCCGCCACAGCGGGCGCCGGGTGCGCGGTGCGGGCTCGGCGGTGTCCATGATCCGGGTCAGCATCTCCACGGCCGCCGGGGTGAGCCCGGGACCGGGGTCGGGGGCCAGGCTCTTGACGACCTCGTCGGGGGTCATGCGCTCTCCTTGGCAAGGCGTACGGCGCGCGTGCCGTACGCGCTCAGGTCGATGTCGTGGGCGGCCAGCTCGGCGGCCAGGCGCTTGCGCGCGCGGTGCAGGCGCTGGCGGACGGCCACGCGCGAGCAGCTCAGCACCTTGGCGATCTCGCCGGTGTCCAGCCCTTCCCAGCCCACCAGCGACAGCAGCTCCCTGTCGTCCTCCGACAGGCGGGCGAACGCCGCCCCGGCTCCTGCCGGGATCCGGTCGGCCGCGGCGGCGCCGGCGGCGGCGAGCTCTTCGCGAAGGCGCACTGTCAGGGCCGTGTGGCGCAGGGCGCCGCGCCGATGGTTGGCCAGGACGCGCCGCGCGGTGCCGTACAGCCACAGCCTGGCCTCGTCACCGGCCGGCACGTCCGCCAGCCGTCGCCAGGCCGTGGTGAACGTCTCGGCGATCACGTCGGCGCAGTCGTCCGGATGGTCGGTGCGACGGCGGACGTAACCGGAGACGGCCGCGTAGTGCTCCGTGTAGAGCTCTTCGAAGCGCTGCCGGGGCGCCACGGCTTCCTTCTGGTTCAGGAATGTCACATGAGAGTGAATGTCCGGCAATGTACCGGTGTGACAGGGCGGGCTTCGGACAGCAAGAAGCCCCAGCTCAGCGAACTGAACTGGGGCTCTGTCGGGGTGCGCCGCCAGGGACTCGAACCCCGGACCCGCTGATTAAGAGTCGCTAGCCTTGGTGTTAGGTCACGCCTGAATGCCCCTGATCGTGACACTCTGGCAGCTTCTACCGGGATGCTAAATGCCCCAGAATGCCGCCGCGTACTAACGCATGCCACGTGCCGAAGAGCAACCAACGAGCAACCGCGCGGGCTTCAGGAAGATCAACTTCTCCCACAACTCGGCGTGGGTGAACCCGCATCGGATCGTGCACGGTGAGGTCGAGCAGGCGGTCAGCACCGTCCAGACGGCTTCTTGTTGAAACTCCGGCGAGAACTGCCTACGACGGGGACTGTACTGTCTTTTCATGGAACGGATCGGCGAGGGTAGGCCGGTACTTCGGCACCCGGACGAGCCGCTCGGGCTCAGCGATACGTGCATACCGTTTGAGGTATGCAACGCCAGGCCGAGACGGGGAGCGCATTCCAGCAAGCCGACGCCCTGGTCGAGCAAGTGTGTAGATCGTCTGCGTGCTGATGTCCAGGTCATGTGCGTATCGCATTCTCAGTTCGTCCATTGCAAGGTCCCAGAAGGATTTGTAGCGGTTAGCGCCGGGCAGCCATGGCGCGAGATACCAGGCTTCCCACTCGCCTTCAGTGGTACTGACGTGAGGGGTGGACACCAGCATCACCGCCGCGGCGTCGACCGGATGACGCCGGGCGATCTGCCGCGCACCGCGCACGAGCGCGGCGGCCTCGTCGAGGGCCAGTGCGGGGGTGGTGCCGACCTTGCCGACCTCGGGCGTCTCCACGAACGTAGCGGGGCTGTGGCTGATCACCCGGCGGCGCACCGCATACCCGTACAGCGTTTCAGCGTGGAGATGTGTCGTTTGACGGTGGCGGCGGCCAGCGGGCCGCCGCCCCGGCCGAGCACCGCCGCGTGGCCGCTGCCGGTGCCCAGCTGCTCGGCGTAGGCGACCAGGACGTCCTCGCTGACCTGCCACAGCCCGGCGCCGGGCGCGGCAGCGGCCCACCAGCGTACGAACTTGGCCAGGTCGGCCAGCCGGGCGCGGCGGGTCGCGGCGGTTTTGCCCGCGCGCAGCCACGCGGCCACGGTCGGCCAGCTGGCTCGCTGACCAGGAGTCGGCACGTCGTCGGCGCGTGGCAACGTGTCGATGAGGTCAACGTCGGCGCCGGGCACCTCGCCGCCGTCCCTCGGCCGCCGCCGGGGACGCAGCCCGGCGATGTCACCGACCGAGTCCACCAGCGGCGCGGGCGGCGGCAACGGCGGCTCGGCCGCCTGATCGACCCCGCCGGCCACTCCCCCGCCACCGTGACCGCCCGAGCCGGCAAGCGTCGCGCCCGCTCCGGGACGCCACACCGCGGTGGGCACGAGCACGTCGTCGCGGCTCATACGACTCCTTCGGGATCGAGGCGCTCCGAGGGGGCCTCTCCGGCTGGCCCCTGAGAGTTCTCATTCTTCTGTCAGAAGCTGATGCTTCATGGGAGTCGATCCTGGCATCGGGGGCGGAGGAACGGACGGCCAAGCGCGAGGCGAGCGACCCCGGGTGCGTTGGGCATTTCGGGAGCGTCAGGGGCGCGGAGCGGGCAGCGGCTGCTGATCATGGCGTATCCGGGCAAGGGCGACAAGGAGGTCGTCCACCGGAACCGGAGGTGACTTGGTCCTCCCATGTTGCCGCGCTCATGCGCCTGTGCGCCGGCCAGAGGGTTACTCGTAGCGTGCGCGTCGGGCGATGGGGGTGAATCCCAGTCCGCTGAACAGTGCGGCCGACGCGGGGTTGTTGACGTTGATGTCGAGGAGGACATGCGTGTCTCCGGATGCGCGGAGCCTCTCCAGCGCGGCCAGCGCGAGCATCTGGCCGATCCCCTGACCGCGCCGTGCGGGAAGCGTGCCGATCTGGATCAGGAAACCTTGAGCGCAGGTAACAAAGCCGAGAGGATCTCCATCGTGCCGGCGTGCCACCAGCGAGCAGTGGGGGCGGAAGGCATCGTCGACGGTCCAGTCGATCCATTGCTGCTGTGACCAGCCGGGAAATCCGGGCCGGTCGGCGAAAGACCGCTGGTACGCCTGAAAGAAGAGGTGGCGCGTGTCTTCCTCCCAGGGCTGGACGGTGATGCCGGCGGGGATCGCGGCCGGTGGAAGAGCGTGCAGGTCGAGGCGCATCACGTCTTCGGCGAAGCTCTGGCGCAGGCCACGCGAGACGAACAAGGCATCGGCGTCAGGTGTAAGTGACTCCGTCTCCACGCTGACGCGCGCTCCTCGGCCCCGGGCCAACTGGAGCAGCCGATCCAGCAGTTCCGCCCCCAAGCCTCTACCGCGGTGTTCTGGATCGACCCATCCGGTGATGACAGGGTCCTGGCGCACCAGACGCACGCATCCAGCAGCCAGCAACCGGTCCTCACCGAACACGCCGACGCTGATCATGTCCAGGCCATAGCGTCGCCCCAGAAGATCGCCCCAAGCCTCCTGCTCTCCTCCATCACGCGCCGTGCATCGGCCCGCAAGATCAGCTATCTGAGTGAGATGCTCCGGCGAGAGCGCCAACCACGTCATATTCATACTCCAGTCCGGTAAGCGCCTGCCCCAGCGATGGCGTAGACGTCCCGGGTGGGGACGCGCTCGGTGATAGGCAGGTGAGCAGGCGCTCAACTTGAAGATCAGAGCCAGAACCACTCGATCTTCGCCTTGGTCCGCCGCTCCGCCATGAAGGCGAAAAGGCGGCCCGTCCCGCGGCAGCAAGCGTGGCATCGTCTAGCTGAGCGGGGCGGCGACAGCGTACTGCACCGAAGAGAACGGCGGTAGGACACCGGACCGACCGCCGCTCCCCTCGGCGGGGGCCATACGCCCAGCGGTGAGGCCATCCCCAAGGGAGAGCCTGACGCTCAACGACCCTGAAACCCTGCACCGGCTTGTGTCACGCGGGCGAGGTACCGCGTCCTCGGGACTCCGCTGCGCCATTCGGCGTCTGTCATGCGCAGTACGCGCCGTCCGATCCAGCCGTAGGCGGCCAGGTGCAGCAGGGCGCCGGTGGACTGGACGGCGGGCGTCTGGTCCATGGTCAGGAACGGCACGAGGGTGCCGGCCAGTGCGGCGGCCGGGACCCACCAGGGCACGGACTTGACCTTGGCCAGGGTC
>NZ_JBEZZG010000043.1:0-79640 GCF_040639085.1 Nonomuraea sp. NPDC023979 | reverse complement strand
CGTTTATCAACCCCAAATAAATACCCCTCTTACCCCACCCGACGCTATTCCGACCGCGGGAACTGGGGTTGTTTTCCGGGGGGGCACCCCCCCCCACCCCCGGCGAGGGGCCTGCCGGCCCCTCGCGCTCCCCGGCCGGTTGCGCGAGTTCGGCTTCAAAGGGTCATGTGTTTTGCGGGGCAGCTCCTCAAAGAGGGACCGCTGTGCGACGCGCTCTGTGGGAGCCCCTCTGGGCTGGTCAGCCCGGCAGGGCTCCCAGGCCGGCCAGCAGCTCGTCGCGCTCCCCCTGTGACAGCGCCTGGTAGATGGGCTCGTCCAGCCGGTTCGTCTCGTCCTCGATCTCCCGCCGCTGCGGGCTGTCCGCGGGCAGTGCCCTCAACTGAGCGAGCGTGAGCCCGGCGGCGGACCAGGCGGCCCGGTGCGCGTCGCCCCGGTGGTGGCGCAGCGCCCCGAGGCGGCTGGTCAGGCGGAGCGTCGGGGAGGCGTCTGCCGGCTCGTACACCGGAGCCACCGCCCGGAACGCCGGACCACCGGTGGCCTGACCCGCCTCCAGGAGGCGGCCGACCAGTTCGGCGAGCCGTGGCACCACGGTGAGGCCCGGCATCGTCTCGACCAGCTTCTGGTCCCAGTACACCTCAGCCCAATCGGCGTACGTGCGCTGCACCTCCAGCGCCAACTCCCGGCCGAGCGGAGTCAGCCGCCACGTTCCGTCACCGTCGACCTCCGCCACACCCTGCGCCAGCTCGTCGGTCATGTCCGAGCCGGAGTACGTGGTCACCGCCGCGAAAGCTTCGGCAGGCATAGGCCGGGCCAGCAGGCCGAAATAGAAGCTCCTTTCGAAGCCCGGCCGAATCTTGTACGCGTCGTAGACAGCCTGGACGCGCTCATGCCCTGTGCCCCGGAACCCCGCGTACACCCGGTCGACCACGGGCCGGATCAGTGCTGCGTAACTCATATGGCCTCGACTTACTCGCACAGTGGGAAGCCAAGAATAGATCAACCGTGAGCGCCGTCATCGTGAGTAGCCGGCACAGCCGGGTCAGGAGTCTTCCAGGTCTTCAACGTGGCGATGGCGCGGGTGCCGCCCAAGCCTTGATGCCTGGGCTGGCGTAGGCCCGCCGTCGGGTCGTGGATGGCGCCGGGCGCCATTTCACCACCTTCACCGAGGCCCATGACAGCTCTCCAGCGCGACCGATTTCAAGAGCAAACTCCGCGCCTGCGCACAAATAGCACCTTGATACTCGACCCAAGGGATGGGCAAGTGGAAATCGACAACGATTCAAATCCTGCCAGGCTATCCTTCGTACCCTTGACATGATCGCGCGATCGCGCCCGGTGATTTATGTGGGGGAGTTGTGGAGCTCTGGGAGCGCTCGTCGGTCAGGTTCATGCTCCACGCGAAGCTCGACGACCTGCACGGCGAGGCGTTCGAAGAGTTCTTCCACAGGGTCATGTGTGTTTCGGAGCCCGGCTTTCTCAATGTCCGGACCGCGGGACGAAGGGGTGACCAGGGAGCGGATGGACTGCTGCTCTCCGACCGCAAGCTTTATGCCTGCTACGCACCGCAGACGGTGACACCTGCGAAGATCGCCGACAAGTTCGAAAGCGATCTCTTCAAAGCGCTGGAGCAGCGCAAGAACGAGTTTCACACCTTCGTCTTCGTCCACAGCGACCGGCGGGGCATCCATCCCGAGGTGGCGTCCCTGCTGGCAGGGGCGCGCACGCACTATCCGGAGCTCACCTTCGAGAACTTCGGCAGAACCCACTTCTACACCCGGCTCTGCCGGATGGAGAGGTGGCAGGTGGAAGACTTCCTGGGCCCTTTCCCCGCTGCTCCGGTGGCCGTCAGCGTCGTACTCGACGAGCTCATCCCGTTGCTGGACCATCTGGCGGCCTTTCGCCGTCCGTTCGAAGACCTGCCCGCGATTCCCAGGCCCCCTCTGACCAAGATGGACTACAACGGATTTTCCTGGGACGTCAGGCATCGTCTCTGTCTTGCGCTGCCGTACGTGAAACACGTGGAGGAGTACTACCGGGGACGCCTGGATCCGAACGAGCGCGACGAGGTGGCGGCGGGGTTCCGGGCGCACTACGAGATGATCGCCCGGGCGAGTGCTGACGCGGACGAAATCCTCTGGCAGCTCGAACGTCACATCCTCGGCAACGCCTCGCAACGGTCGCCCATGGAGCTCAACGCGCTCGTCGTCCTGATGTACTTCTTCGAGGAGTGTGAGATCTTCAAGGTGCCGCCCGCGGGGTGGGCTCCTGAGACAGGGGTGGAGGTGCTCGCGTGATCGTGCCGACCAAGGGCGTCGCTCCCCAGCGTGCGTTGCTGGCTGTCGGCGCGCAGATCGTGATCGCCACTGAGCGGCAGCCGGTGACCATCAATCAGGCATGGCGCCGCCTCCTGGCGTGGCGGGAGGCCAACGACCATCGCGCCCCACTGACGTTCTGGTGGTTCGCGCTGTCCCTTGATCTGCTTTTCGCGATGGGGCTCGTCGAGCTGGAGCGGGATGTCCTGATCTTCCGGGCGCGCAGCGATGCTCCGTAGCCTGGGATCGAACGACTCGAGATTCAAGGCCGTCGAATTCCGCTCCGGTCTCAACATTGTCGTGGCCGAGCGCACCGATGCCTCCACCGACACGGACAGCCGTAATGGCTCCGGCAAGTCGAGCATGATAGAGCTGCTGCATTTCGTCCTGGGCGCGCAGAACGCGAACAAGGCGCTGTGGACCAGTCCGAGCCTGCGTGATCACGTGTTCACGCTGGAGCTGGACTGGCCGGGCAGGTCGGAGCCGCTGGTGGTCACGCGCGCCGTCGGCAGGCCGAACAAGATAGTGGTCGACCCGGACGTCACCGGAGGGACGCCGACGGGTCTTTTCGATCGGCCCGCGGAGATATCGCTCAAGGACTGGCAGTGGGTGATCGAGCGGGATCTCTACGGGGCCACATCCCAGAACCTCGACATCAGCGGTAGAACGCTCCTGTCCTTCGCCATCAGAAGAGTCGACGTCGGCGGCTTCCTGGAGCCCACGAAAACCTTCGGCCAGCAGTCGCCGCATGATTCCATGCTCAATTTGTGCCATCTGTTCGGGCTGGACGTGGGCCTGGCGGCGAGATACCGGCTGCTCTCCAATCAGGAAGCCACCAGGAAGAAGCTGGTCGAGGCGGCCAAGGATCCGGTGTGGGGAAAGATCGTCGGTCGTTCCGCAGAGCTCCGCGGTGAGATCGGAGCCGTCGAGCAGCGTCTCGCCGAGCTCGAAAGGCAGATCGCCGATTTTCAGGTGGTCCCGGAGTACGAGAACATCCGCCGGGAAGCCGATGAGGTCGATCAGCAGATCAGGGACCTCCGGGCAGAGGAGGCCATCGAACGCCGCAATCTTCAGGACATGGAGCGGGCGATGGCCGACGTCGTGGAGCCCGATGACCGCTACCTCGAGACCGCCTACCGCCAGCTCGGAGTCATCCTCGGCCAGGAGGTGCGACGCCGGTTCGACGATGTCCGCGTGTTTCACGAGACCGTGGTGAGAAATCGCGAGAAGCACCTGAGCGAGGAGGCCTCCCGCCTCCGCGAGCGTCTGTCGGAGCGCAACCTGGCCCGGCAGCGCCTCGGTGAGAGGCAGGCGGCCCTGTTGCGCACTCTCAACTCGGGCGGGGCGCTCGACGCGCTCACCTCGCTTCAGTACGCCCTCGCACGCGAGCAGGCACATCTCGAATCGCTCAGGCACAGGTTCCAGGCGGCGCAGGCCCTGGAGGCCAGCCGGCGCGAGATCGACGCCAAGCGACTGGAGCTGGAACAGGAGATGGTCACTGACCTCGAAGACAGGGACGCGGCGACCCGGGAGGCCAATGCGCTGTTCAACCAGTATGCGAGGCGCCTGTACGGCGACGGCAAGAATCCGTACCTGACGTTCAGCCCCACGAAGCAGCGCATGCGTATCGAGCCCCGTATCGAGGATGACGGCAGCCGTGGCATCCACAACATGGTCATCTTCTGCTTCGACCTGACCGCTTCGGTGATAGCTCACAGGGCCGGGCGTGGTCCTGACTTCCTGGTTCACGACAGTCATCTGTACGACGGCGTGGATGAGAGGCAGATCGTCCGGGCGTTGCAGCTCGCCGCGGAGGTGACCGCGGCCGAAGGAATGCAGTACGTCGTCACGATCAACTCCGACGATCTGCGGAAGGCCGGCTCGGCGGGCCTTGACGCGGCCCCGTACGTCATCGAGCCCCACCTGACCGACCAGGTCACCGGTGGCCTTTTCGGCTTCCGCTTCTGAACGTGGCGCCGTTCAGGATGGGCCGAGCCGTACGGTGAACGGCCGGGGAGCGCGAGGGGCCGGTAGGCCCCTCGCAGGTGAAGGATCGCCGGCGGTGCGGGCACCGCCGCAGGGCGGTCAGCGCCGGTCGAGCAGCGCGTTGATCATCCCCTGCAACTGCTCCCGCCCCGAAACCCCCAGCGCCCCGCCGAGCGCCTCGGCGAGCCGGTCGTACGGGTCCTCCATGGGCACCGCCCCCAGCTCCTCGGCCAGCTCGGCGACGGTCCACGGCCCGTCCCTGTGCACCGCCGGCCCGGCCGTCCACCCCTGGTTCACGGTGACCGTGCCGCCTCTGACGGACAGCACCTGCCCGGTCCGGGGGCACGCGGCGGAGGCCAGGTAGGCGGCGATGGGGGCGACGGCGGCGGGGTGCAGCGGGTCGAAGCCCTCGGCGGGCGGCTCGCCGCCCATCCCGGGCACCTCCAGGGTGAGCCTGGTACGGGCCATGGACGGCGAGACGCAGTTGACCCGCACGCCGTACCTGCCGAGTTCGAGGGCGGCGACGGTGGTGAGGGCGGCCACGCCGGCGTTCGCGGAGGCGTAGGAGGCCTGGGTAGGCAGCGGGTTGAGCAGCCCGGAGCCGGACGAGGTGTTGATCACGGCGCGGTCGGCGCGGTCGCCGGCCTCGTACCGTTCGCGCCAGTGGCGGGCCGCCCAGCGGGTGACGGCGAACGTGCCCTTGAGCTTCACCGCCACGACGTCGTCGAACTCGTCCTCGCCCAGGTCGGCCAGGCCGAGGTTGCGTTCGACGGCGGCGTTGTTGACGACGACGTGCAGGTCGCCGAAGGTGTCGACGGCGGTGGCGACCATGCGGCGGGCGCCTTCCCAGTCGGCGACGCTGTCGGTGCTGGCGACGGCCTGGCCGCCGCGCGCGACGATCTCCTCGACCACCTTGGCGGCGACGCCGGTGTCGCCGCCGCTGCCGTCGATCTCGACGCCGGGGTCGTTGACGACGACCTTGGCGCCTTCCGCTGCGAAGAACAGCGCCTCCTCGCGGCCGATGCCGCGGCCCGCTCCGGTGATGAGGGCGACGCGCCCGTCAAGACTGCCCATGGGGTCCTGCCTCTCTCCAAGTGACTACATCCAATGTATTACTACATCAGATGTACTAAACTTGCGGGCATGACGGGATTGCGGGAACTCAAGAAGCAGCGCACACGGCAGGCGCTGGTCGAGGCGGCCGTCCGGCTCTTCGAGGAGCGGGGCTTCGAGCAGGTCACCGTCGCGGAGATCGCCGAGGCGGCCGAGGTGTCGACGCGGACGTTCTTCCTGCACTTCCAGGCCAAGGAGGACGTCCTGTTCGCCAACGCGGACGTGCGGGTGGACCTGGGGCTGCGCGTGGTCGCCGAGCGCGGGGAAGGCGAAAGGCCCGCCGACGTGGTCGCGCGGGCCATGGAGGAGATGATCGGCAACGCCTGGGACGCCGACCTGACGAGCGGGCTGGCGCAGCTACGGGTCCGGCTGGCGGCCACCGCCCCGGCGTTGCAGGCCCGGCTGCTGCACCGCTACGTCACCGCGCAGCACGAGCTGACCCAGGCCCTGCGGCAGGCGTACCCGGACGAACTCGACCCGATCGGGGCGGCCGCGCTCGTGGGCGCGGCGGTGGGGGCGGTGAGCGCGGCGACGCTCGCCGCGCTGGAGCGCGGCGACGCGCCCGCCGAGGTGCGGGCGGCGATGCGCCGCGCCACGGAGCTGATCGCCGGGGCTCAGCCGGGACGGGAGCCCGTCACCAGGTAGACGACGTCACGGGCGACGCGGACCGCGTGGTCGGCGTAACGTTCGTAGTAGCGGCCGATGAGCGTGATGTCGATGGCGGGCTCGACGCCGTGGGCCCAGTCCTTGCCCAGGATGTTCTTGAACAGCCGCCGGTGCAGCCGGTCCATCGCGTCGTCGTCCTGCTCCAGCTCCAGGGCCGATTCGACGTCGCGGGAGGCGACGCAGCTGCCGGCCTTGGTGACCAGGTTCTCGGCGATCTGGCCCATCTCCACGATCGTGGAGCGGATCTCCGCGGGGATGGCCGAGTCGGGGTGGCGCAGCCGGGCCACCTTGGCGACGTGCACCGCGAGGTCGCCCATCCGCTCCAGGTCGGTGCCCATGCGCAGCGCCGTGACGACCATCCGCAGGTCGACCGCGACCGGCTGCTGCCTGGCCATCAGGTCGAAGATGGACGCCTCGATGTCCGCGAAGATCGCGTTCACCTCCTCGTCGCGGGAGATCACGCTCTCCGCGAGCTGGAGGTCGGAGTCGAGCAGGGCGGTCGTGGCCCGGGAAATGGCCGAGCGGACAAGCCTGGTCATCTCGACCAGCTTGTCGGTCAGGGAATCAAGTTCTTCATGGTACGCGTCGCGCATGTCGTCACCGTATGTGGGCGTCGATGAACGAACTCCTACGCCGAGATGAACTTTCCGGGAAAGCCGGGTTCATCCGCAGGTGAGAGGGGTGTGCTCGGCGTGGCGCCGCCTACCATCGAAGACATGAGTGAGATGGCCATGAGCTTCGCGGCCCTGGCCGGCTTCGTCGTGGGGGCTCTCGCGGTGCTGTTCTACCGCAATCAGATCGAGGCGCCCAGCCGGGCCGGTGCGGCCACCGACAACGACCCCGGTGCGCTGCCGCAGGGCGTCGCCTCCGTGCTGGCCGTGCTGCCCTCGTCCGCCGTGGTGCTCGACGGCCAGGATCGGGTGCTGCGCGCCAGCTCGGCCGCTCGCGCGTTCGGGCTGGTCAAGGGCGACCGGCTGATGGCGGCCGAGCTGCTCGCGCTGGCGCGCCAGGTGCGCCGCGACGGCGAGATCCGGGAGACCGAGATCGACGTCGCCGGGCACAAGTTCGGGCAGGAGACCACCAGCTTCGCGGTGCGCGTCGCCCCGCTCGGCTCCTACGGGCAGGTGCTCGTCCTCGCCGAGGACCAGACCGAGTCCCGCCGGGTCGAGGCCGTGCGGCGCGACTTCGTGGCCAACGTCAGCCACGAGCTGAAGACCCCCGTGGGCGCGCTGAGCCTGCTCGCCGAGACGATCCAGGACGCCGCCGACGACCCCCAGGCCGTCACCCGCTTCGCCGGCCGCATGCAGCACGAGGCCGCCAGGCTCACCTACTTGGTCCAGGACCTCATCACGCTGAGCAGGATCCAGGGCGCCGAGGCCATCCCCACGCCCGGCCAGGTCTCCATCGACGAGGCCGTCCAGGACGCCATCGACTACTGCAACACCAGGGCCGGGGCCAAGGACATCACGCTCGTCTCCGGCGGCACCGAGGGGCTGCGCATCTGGGGCGACGACGAGCTGCTGGTCACCGCGTTGCGCAACCTCATCGACAACGCGATCGTCTACAGCCCCGAGCACACCCGCGTGGTCATCAGCGCGCGGCCCGCCGGCGACAGCGTCGAGATCAGCGTCAGCGACCAGGGGATCGGCATCTCCGAGGAGCTGCAGGAACGCATCTTCGAGCGCTTCTTCCGCGTCGACGCCGCCCGCTCCCGGGCGACCGGCGGCACCGGCCTGGGCCTGGCCATCGTCAAACACATAGCCGCCGCGCACGCCGGCGAGGTCTCCGTCTGGAGCAAGGAAGGCTCCGGCTCGACCTTCACGCTGCGCCTGCCCGCCTTCGGCGGGACGGCGCTGCCCGCACCACCCTCGATTCCCCTGGAGACGGTCAGATGACCAGAGTTTTGGTCGTGGAGGACGAGGAGTCCTTCTCCGACGCCCTGTCCTACATGCTGCGCAAGGAGGGGTTCGAGGTCTCTGTCGCGGCGACCGGGCCCGAGGCGCTCGACACCTTCGACCGCAGCGGCGCCGACCTGGTGCTGCTCGACCTCATGCTGCCCGGCCTGCCCGGCACCGAGGTGTGCCGCTCGCTGCGGCAGCGCTCGAAGGTCCCGGTCATCATGCTGACGGCCAAGGACAGCGAGATCGACAAGGTCGTGGGCCTGGAGCTGGGCGCCGACGACTACGTGACGAAGCCGTTCTCCTCGCGTGAGCTCGTCGCCCGCATCCGGGCGGTGCTGCGCCGACAGGGCGACGTCGTGGAGGAGCTGGAGACCGCGGTGCTGGCCGTCGGCCCGGTCCGGATGGACGTCGACCGCCACGTCGTGGCCGTGCGCGGCGAGCAGGTGCAGCTTCCGCTCAAGGAGTTCGAGCTGCTGGAGGTGCTGCTGCGCAACGCCGGCCGGGTGCTCACCCGCGGCCAGCTCATCGACCGCGTCTGGGGCGCCGACTACGTGGGCGACACCAAGACCCTCGACGTGCACGTCAAGCGCCTGCGCGCGAAGATCGA
The DNA here is from genome assembly GCF_040639085.1 of Nonomuraea sp. NPDC023979. Lineage (NCBI taxonomy): Bacteria > Bacillati > Actinomycetota > Actinomycetes > Streptosporangiales > Streptosporangiaceae > Nonomuraea > Nonomuraea sp. NPDC023979. Next base: position 71,055 of record NZ_JBEZZG010000043.1, on the reverse strand, counting down.
GGCCGACCCGTCCAACCCGCGCTGCATCCTGACCGTGCGCGGCCTCGGCTACAAGTTCGACGCGGTCGAGGAATAGCCGCATACAACACGAAAACCTCTGTTTCCAGTACGGGATCCCGTACTGGAAACAGAGGTTTTGCCGTGTCTTAGTGCGCCTCTTCCGCGGGCGCCGACGGGGTGGGAGTGGGCGTCGGCGGAGGGACAGCGCCGGGGACGGCCGGGTACTGGGCGAACTCGCGGCTGCGCGTGACCACAGGGACGTTCATGGAGACGACGCCGGCGTTGGCGAACTGGAGGTCCAGGCGGATGCTCTCGCCGCCCCTGAGGGCCCTGGAGAGGCCTTCCAGCATGATCTGGGGGCTCGGCTTGCCCGTGTCGACGAGCTGGTTGCTCGGGAGCTGCACGGGGGCGGCGAGCTTGGCCGTGGCGGCGTTGCCCGCGCTGACGGCCTGGAGGCTGTCGGGAGTGCCCGAGGAGTTGAGGATGTGCAGGTAGACCGGGGCGGAACCACGCCAGGGAATCTGGCCGCCGGAGTCGGGGCCGAGAATGAACGCCTGAGGGATGTGGACGGTCTGCTTTCCGTAGCTGCCCTGCTCGATGAGGGCCGCTCCCTCGACGGGCGCGTAGGGCTTGTTGGTGTTGGCGTCGAATCCAACCGAACAGCCGGCGAGTACGGGGGCAGCCAGGAACGCGGCGGCGGCGACAATCCAGCGACGGCTGGTCACGGGCGGGTTCTCCTTGGGTCTCGCGCGTGCGGGATGGGCAGCGCCTACCATATCGATCCGATTCCATGGTCATATCCGCACCCCCGCAGGTCATTAGCCATGTCCGGATATGCGATTCATACGCTTGACCGCTTGTCAACCCCCAATATGCGGCTTTGACCTGCAGTTATGATGATTTCACTGTTCCGGGAGCCTGTGGATGCGTGGTACCCTGGAGTACAGCGGAAGGGGTACTTGTCACATGACTTTCCAGGTCGGCGACACTGTCGTCTACCCCCACCATGGGGCTGCTCGGATCGAAGCAATCACGAAGCGATCCATCAAGGGTGAGGAAAAGACCTACCTGGTGCTCAAGGTCGACAAGGGCGACCTTACCGTCCAGGTGCCAGCCGAAAACGCAGAACTCGTCGGTGTGCGCGATGTTGTCGGTCAGGAAGGCCTTGAGCGGGTTTTCGACGTCCTGCGGATGCCGCACACGGAAGAGCCGACCAACTGGTCTCGCCGTTACAAGGCCAATCTTGAGAAGCTCGCTTCCGGCGATGTGAACAAGGTCGCCGAAGTCGTTCGCGACCTGTGGCGGAGGGACCGCGAGCGCGGCCTGTCCGCGGGGGAGAAGCGCATGCTCGCGAAGGCTCGCCAGATCCTGGTCAGTGAGCTCGCGCTCGCGGAGAAGACCAACGAGGACAAGGCGGAAGCCCTGCTCGACGAGGTTCTCAACTCCTGAACACGAACATTCCACGGGTGGGCGTCGGTGTCGACGTCCACCCGTTCGCATCCGGCCGGGAGCTCCATCTCGCCGGCCTCCACTGGCCGGGCGAGACGGGGCTGTCCGGCCATTCCGACGGCGACGCCGCCGCCCACGCGGCCTGCGACGCCCTGCTGTCGGCGGCCGGGCTCGGCGACCTCGGCGGACTGTTCGGCACCGCCGACCCGCGCTGGGCCGGCGCGTCCGGCGCCGCCCTCCTGGAGGAGACCGCGCGCCAGGTGCGCGCCGCCGGGTTCGAGATCGGCAACGTGGCCGTCCAGGTGATCGGTAACCGCCCCAAACTCGCCCCCCGGCGCCAGGAGGCCGAGAAGGCCCTCAGCGCCGCTCTGGGGGCTCCTGTGAGCCTCAGCGCGACCACCACGGACGGGCTCGGCCTCACCGGGCGCGGCGAAGGCGTCGCGGCCGTCGCGACGGCGCTCGTCGTCGACCGTTCCTGAGACAACCGTTCCTGAGACTCGCGCGTCCTCTCTGCCGGGGTGTCCATGGGCGACGGCGGCCCGTCACTGGCGCGGTACGGGCCGCCGTCTTTCAGGGGTAACTTCACTTTTGCCGGGTAGGCCCCCTTGAGACATGTGAACGTCTCGGGGGGAGTCACACATGATCGGCGCGATTGTTTCCGCTGTAGTCATCGGGGCCATCGTCGGAGCACTGGCCCGGCTGCTGGTGCCCGGCAGGCAGAACATGTCCATCGGTCTGACGCTGATCGTCGGCATCGTGGCGGCCCTGCTCGGCACCCTGATCGCCCAGATGTTCGGCTGGGCCGACACCAGAGGCATCGACTGGATCGAACACCTGCTCCAGCTCGCGCTGGCGGTGATAGGCGTGGCCATCGTGGCCCGCATGGCGACCAGCGGTCGGCGTGGCGGCCCCGGAACCGGCCGCACAACCGCCTGACCTGCCGATTCTTTACCGTCGCGCATATTCGTCGTGTCACGGGTAGCCACCACCCCGTGAGGATGAACGGCTCACCCTCACGGGGAGGTTTGTGACATGACAATCCAATCCATCCTTGGCGCCATCGTGATCGGCGCCGTGATCGGCGCGATCGGTCGTCTCCTGCTTCCCGGCAGGCAGGCCATCGGGTGGATCCTCACCATCGTCGTCGGCATCGTCGCAGCCCTCGTCGGCACGCTGATCGCTCAGGTGCTCGGCGTCGAGACGACCTCCGGCATCGACTGGATCGAGCTCGTGATGCAGGTCGTGCTCGCCATCGTGGGTGTCGGCCTGGTCGCCGGGCTACGCCGCGGCAGCGGCAGCGGACGAAGCATCTGACGCCGCCACGGTTTCTCGCGGGCCCGTCCGGTCATGCCGGGCGGGCCCGTTCCGTTCACTCCTCGGGCGGGAGCGGGGTGCTGCGCAGGCGGCCCGACGGGGCCTCGGCCTCGGCTCGGGTGACGACGGGATGGGGGGCCGTGTCCTCCAGCGCGTCGCGCTCGTCGTCCTTCGACTGCGGGTCGGCGGCCTCGGGGCCGTGCGCGGGATCGGGGACGTCGGCGACGACCGGGACGGGCTGCGTGTCGGCGTCCTTGCCGGCGGCCTTGGGGTGGACCAGCACGTCGGTCGGCTTGACCCGGTCGCCCCAGCGCACCGGACGGCGCGGCTCCTCCTCCTGTGGCTGCAGGATCTCCGGAGGAGCGGCTTCCACGGGTCGCCGGACCTCGGGCTCCTGGAGCTCGGGCTCGTCGGCCTCGGGCTCCGTGGCTTCGGGCTCCGGGGCCTTGGGCTCCTCGGCCTTGGGCTCCTGAGCCTGCCAGTGGGTCACCCGCTCCGAGATGGGCGGGGTCTCCGGGGCGGGGGTGGGGCCGACGACCGGCGTGGGCTCCAGCCGGCCCCGCGGCTCCTCGGCCGCCGGCGCGGCAGCCTGCTGGAGAGCGGCCGGGGCGGTCTCAGGCGTGATCTCGGGGGCGTTCTCCGGGGCCCGGTGGAAGGGCACGATGTCGTCCTCGTCCGGCCGCTCGTCGGCGCCGGACGTCCGGCGATCCTGTACGTGCTTGATCAGCAGCAGCCACAGCCACAGCGCGACGGCCAGCATCACCCACGGCGCGATCGCCACGCCGACGGCCGTCGGCGCTACCTGGAACTCCACCCGCAGCGCCACCGCGGCGTCCGCTGCCGCCGCGGCCACGAGGAGCAGCACCAGCACCACCGCCGCCTGCACGCGGACCAGCGTCCGCGCCGAACGCAGCAGCAGCACGCCGATCAGCGCGACCACCAGGAGTGCCGCGAACCCGGCCGGGTAAAGGTAGGCCAGATCCGGCCTGGCCTCGCCGCGCACGGCGAGAGCCCTGAGGTCGTCGAACGAGAGCGCGCAGGCGGCCCCGGTGAGGGCGGCGACGGCGAGCCCGGCCAGGGCGATGCCCAGCCGGCGGAGCGTAGAGGGGGGAGTCACGTCCATGGCGGTCTCGAGCCTACAGAAGAATGACAGCCCGGACCGATCTGGAGGAGCGACATGACCGAGCTCACCGAGGAAGCGCGCAAGCTGCTCGACGCGCCCAACTTCGCCACGGTGACCAGCGTCAACCCCGACGGCTCACCGCAGTCGACCGTGGTGTGGGTGCGTCTGGACGGCGACGACGTGCTGTTCTCGACCGTCAAGGGGCGCCGCAAGCCGCGCAACTTCGACCGCGACCCGCGCACCAGCCTGCTGGTGATCGACCCCGACGACCCGTACCGATACGTGGAGGTCCGGGGGCGCGTGACCATGGAGGACGACCCGGAGGGCGCGCTCATTCAGGAGCTGTCGCAGAAGTACACGGGGGGGCCGTTCCATGACAAGCCGGGCGCCCAGCGGGTGATCGTGCGTATCAAGCCGGAGAAGGTCACGCTACGGGGGTGAAGAGGCGTTAGCCTTGCCTTCGTGAGCTTGCACCTTTACGACACCGCCACACGCGCCATCCGCGAATTCGTACCGGTCGAAGCCGGCCGGGCGTCGATTTACCTGTGTGGTGCCACCGTGCAAGCTCCGCCGCATATCGGACATATCCGGTCTGGCGTGAACTTTGACGTGCTGCGCCGGTGGATGACACGTTCCGGTTATGACGTGACTTTCTGCCGCAACGTCACCGACATCGACGACAAGATCATTCGGGTGGCGGCCGCGGAAGGCGTGCCCTGGTTCGTCATCGCCGAGCGCAACCAGCGGGCCTTCACCTGGGCCTACGACACGCTCGGCTGCCTGCCGCCCACCGTCGAGCCGCGCGCCACCGGGCACGTGCCCGAGATGATCGTGCTGATGGAGCGCCTCATCGAGCGCGGCCACGCCTACGCCTCCGGCGGCGACGTCTACTTCAACGTCCGCTCCTACGAGGAGGACTACGGCAAGCTCTCCAACCAGCGGCTGGAGAACATGCGCCCCGCCGCCGACACCGAGGACGAATCGTGCAAGGGCGACCTGCGCGACTTCGCCCTGTGGAAGGGCGAGAAGCCGGGCGAGCCGACCTGGCCCACCCCCTGGGGCCCCGGCCGCCCCGGCTGGCACCTCGAATGCTCCGCGATGGCCACCAAATACCTGGGGCCGACGTTCGACATCCACGGCGGCGGCATCGACCTGATCTTCCCGCACCACGAGAACGAGATCGCCCAGTCCCAGGCGGCCGGCGACGGCTTCGCCCGCTACTGGATGCACAACGGCATGCTCAAGATCGGCGCCGAGAAGATGAGCAAGTCGCTGGGCAACTCGCTGCTCATCCCGGACATGGTGCAGAAGGTGCGCCCCGTCGAGCTGCGCTACTACCTGGCCGCGCCGCACTACCGCTCCTCCATCGAATACTCCGAGGAGGCGCTGCGCGAGGCCGCCGCCGCCTACCAGCGGATCGAGGGCTTCGTCACCCGCGCGGCCGAGGTCATCCACGACGTCGACGCCGACGCGCCGCTCCCGCAGGCGTTTGCCGACGCGCTCGACGACGACCTCGGCACCCCGCAGGCGCTCGCCGTCGTGCACGAGGTGGTCCGCGAGGGCAACGTCGCGCTGGCCAAGGGCGACAAGGAGGCCGTCGCCCGCCTGCTCGCCGAAACCCAGAACATGCTCGACGTCCTCGGTCTCGACCCCCGTTCGCCGCAGTGGCGCTCGGCCGGCTCCGACCTCAAGCCGGTGGTCGACGCCCTGGTCGCAGTGGCCCTGGAGCAGCGCAAGGCCGCCCGCGCCCGCAAGGACTACCCGGCGGCCGACGCCATCCGCGACCAGCTCGCCGCGGCCGGCATCACCGTCGAGGACACCCCCCACGGTCCGCGCTGGGAGCTCAGCCACCAGGCGTGACCCGTTACCCTTGGACGCATGGCAGCTGGTGGCAGGGCGTCGGGCAGGCCCGCGAAGAAGAAGGGCCCCTCGAAGGGCACCGGTGGGCAGGTACGGCGCGGTCTGGAGGGACGCGGCGCGACCCCGCCCGCCGAAATGCGCCACTGGTACAAGGACAAGGCCAGGGCCGAGCGCATCGCCCGCGAGGACCGCGGCGGCGGCGGACGCCGCCCGGCCCCGCGCGCCAAGCGCTCCGAGGACGCCCCCGAGCACATCGGCGGGCGCAACCCCGTCCTTGAAGCGCTGCAGGCGGGCGTGCCCGCCAACGCCCTCTACGTCGCCCAGCGCATCGACAACGACGACCGCGTACGCGACTCCATCAAGATCGCGGCCGAGCGCGGCATCGCCCTCCTCGAAGTCACCCGCGACAAGCTCGACAGGCTGACCGAAGGCGCCGTCCACCAGGGCGTGGCGCTCCAGATCCCCGCCTACGACTACGCCCACCCGTCGGAGCTCGTCGAGCTGGCCCACGACGCCGCCGAGACGCCCCTCATCGTGGCCCTCGACGGCGTCACCGACCCGCGCAACTTGGGCGCCATCGCCCGCTCCGCGACGGCCTTCGGCGCCCACGGCCTGCTCGTCCCCTCACGCCGCTCGGCCGGCGTCACCGGCGGCGCCTGGAAGACCTCGGCGGGCACCCTCGCCAACCTCCGCGTCGCCCGCGCCTCCAACCTGACGGCCGCGCTGCGCGAATACCGCGAGGCCGGCCTCTTCGTCATCGGCCTCGACGGCGAGGGCCGCGTCGACATCGGCGACGTCGACCTGCTCGGCGAGCCGCTGGTGGTCGTCGTCGGCTCCGAAGGCAAGGGCCTGTCCCGGCTCGTACGCGAACAGTGCGACGTGGTGGCCCGCATCCCGATGGCCGCCGCGGCGGAGTCGCTCAACGCGGGAGTGGCCGCGGGAGTGACGTTGTACGAGGTCGCTCGTCACCGACGTGGTTGAGCGTCTACACTGGTAGGCCGTGCCGACGTAGCTCAATCGGCAGAGCATCTGTCTTGTAAACAGAAGGTCAGGGGTTCGATTCCCCTCGTCGGCTCTGCAGCTCAAAGGCCCCTTCCACCATGTGGAGGGGGCCTTTTCGGATCTCATACAGCAGCCGGATACAGCAACGGTCACTGCCTGCGGCTAGCAGGCTCTGCCATCACGGTCGCGCCGTTGACTATTCGCCTGCACAAACTCTGCATCGTCAGCGCGCTGTGACTGAGTTATCGGTCCGAGTGTCTTGGACGCAACCATTAGGGACGGACGGTGATTTCGACCGCTTCGATCTTGATGAACCTACCCCCTTCTCCCCGCGGAGGCGTTTCGGACGACACTTCGTGAGGCCAGCCGCCGGCCGGCTCGAAGACGATCTGCCGAGACTCCTGCCGCCAGCGCTGCACGGTGGAGGGCTTCCAGTAATTGCGCCTCCTCCACTTGTAGTCTGCCTTCGGAAACCTCTTGCGGGAGATCATGCTCGCCAGACTGGTGGGCTTAATAGACAGCTCAGCCGCGACCTGCTCAGTGGTAAGCCATCCGCCTTCTTCGAGGAGAGGAGGGCGCTCGACAAGCGCACTCGGGTCGATGGAACGCCGCCGGACGGTGCGGCGCTGGTAGATCTTGTGGCCGCACTTCGGGCACTGGACAACCATCTGGAGAGTCTCCGTTCTTGATCCTTCGGAGGGTGTTGTGGCCCCGTGGGAGAAGTTGTATCTCCAGTGCTGACAAGGGCAAAAGGGTTGCCCAACTGTGCATGCCTGAACTTGCTTCCCGGCAATCGCTACGAGAAGTCACATATCGGTGTATTCCTGCGGATAAGCCCCTGTTGCTGGTTCATAACATCGTTCACCAGCCACGGAGCAGGGCCCCTGGGTTCATGAGGCCCTGCTCGTGGAGTAGGGATTAGCCGTGCAGGCTCTGGCTGAGCTTGTCGAGAGCCTTGCGGGTCTCCAGACTTGGGATCTGGGTGTAGACGTTCATGGTCACGCTGATCTGTGAGTGCCTGAGGATGCGCATCGCCACGCGCGGATGGACGTCGAGGGCGGCCAGAAGCGAAGCGCAGGTGTGCCGGGTGTCGTGGACGCGGATGCGCGGGACACCGGCGTTCTTACAGTGAGCCTCGAAGGCGCGATTGAGATTTCGCGGTTCGATGGGTGTGCCGTACTTTGTGGTGAACACCAGGGCCGAGTCGTTCCACTTCGTACCAGCCTTTTCGCGGGCCTCGTCTTGTACTTCGCGACGCTGCTTGAGCGCCGAGATACAGAGGCCCAGAACATGGTGGCCGCGAGCAACGCAGGAACTCGCAGCATCGCCTATGCCAACGAGCCGGGAAAGGCTGACAGCCTCATCCAGGCGGGGGCCGACGCGGTCACCGACAGCATGGCCGAGCTGGCGCGTCAGTAGCAGTGAGGGGCGGTGCGTGATTCATACCTTCCCTACGTCATCAAGCCGCCGCCCGATGGGCGGCGGGCGGCCGGGCGGTCCGGGCGGGCGTGCGGCCTCTCCGGGCCGGTCCCGCCCGGCCACCCCGCCGCGCAATCGGACGCAGGCAATCGATTAGTGAGGCAGCCGCACCGTACTGAAGCTTTTTCATCCTTATGGCTGGGTATAGCGATCCGTGCGGAACGGTGCCCCAGTGAATCTCGGGGGAGCTTGCAGCGGTGTGATCCACCGGCTGCGACTGGCCCAAGGGGTCACAGACGATGGATCCTGCTCACCTTGGTTCGGGGATGACTCCGCACAGGTAGGTGGACCCCTCCAGCAGTTCCGGTGTCAGTGTGATGCCGGTGAGATGCTCGGCGAGGAGGAACGCCGGCCCGTCGCTGGGGTAGAGGTGTCTGTAGTCGGCGTCGATCCGCTGCATGGTCTCCATGACCTCGTCCGGCACCTCTTCCGAGTAACCTTCATCAGCGATGAAGCGGAACCGGATCTTTCCATCTTCGCTCCAGTAGAAGTACTCGACGCCTTCGACGTCGCGGAAGTGGGAGACGAGGCGGGTTCCCGTCGACAACGAAGTGATGACTTTTTCATCGGTGCCGAGCCCGCCGTTGGGCTCAACGATGAACACCCAGTCGCCTATGGTCGTGGCGCCGAGAAACGCGGTGTCGTAGCTGTTCCTGTGGCGAGTCTCGATCAGCTCCTCAAGCGTCATGGGCGTGAAATCCTCCGGCTGGCCACCGAGCCGGACCACCAGTTGCTCGGGTGCCAGGCCGCGGACGGAGGTGAAGCAGTAGGCCTCCGCCAGCTCGGGGCAACGCTCGTAGGAGAACCAGGCATAGTCGCCAGGGGTCGCGATCATTTCGTCATGCTCGCAGTGCCGACCGACACAATGAACCCTTCATCCTGAGTAGCGGCCCTCTTCGACGAGCTGCAGCACAAGAATCGCCTGCACGAGTGCGGTCGCGCGATGCGGGCAACAGCGCAGCTTGCTCAGCACCCTCCAGCACTTCAAGGTCGCAACGGCACGTTCGCCGATGGCCCGGATACGGGCGTGAGCGCGGTTGACGTCCCGCTGTCCGTGTGACAACCAGGGACGATGGCGATGCCGCTTGAATGGCGTCCTGATCGTGCCGCCTGCGCCTTGATAGCCCTTGTCCGCGAAGGTCTTCACGCCGACGCTGGTCAAGACGTCGACCAGGCCGACGCCCCGTGCGGCAGTCACGTCGTGGGTGGCGCCCGGCAGCGCCGGTGAGGCCCACACCAGTCGGCCCACGGGATCTGCCAGCAGTTGCACATTCACCCCATGCTGCTTGTGTTTGCCGCTGTAGTACGGTCGCTCGTCGGCGAGGCGGTCGATGGGGATGAGGGAGCCATCCAGGATGGTGTAGGCCAGCCGGGATGCGCGCTCGACGGCGGCGTGCACGTCGTCGGCCAGGGCGGCCAGGAGATCGACGGCTTCGCGGATGTAGCGCCAGGCCGTAGTGGTGCCAATAGCGAAGCCGCCGGCTAGGCGGGCATAGGTGTCGCCATTGCGCAGGTGGGCCAGGACCAGCAGCGCTTGCTGGGCCGGGTCTAACTTCCGTCACCGGGAGCGGCGTTCGGCACGCCGGGTGCGGATGAGTTCGGCCAAACGAATCAGGGTGTGGTTGGACAGTGGAATCGAGGCACGGTAAGACAGCAACGAAGCTCCCGGTTTGGGCATCGGATCTTGGTCGACTGCTGTCTTACCGGGAGCCTCCTCTCATTCGCCACCGCTCTCCGTGAAGCCACGCTGGCCAGGGCCAGCAGGTTGGAAAGACCTCACTCTTCCCGACGGAACAGATCTGCACAGGATCAGCTATCAGGGGCATGAGCCTCTAGAACCAACAGATGCCCCGACGTGTTCTGCCGGTGGAGGGCGTCGAAGAGGGCTAAGTTCGACGAATCAAGTTCTTCATTGAACCCCTCGGATGACGCCGGTATGTAGCTAGATAGCGGCTCAACAGCTACCGATACACCGCTCCACCTGCCCGATACCAGGCGTGTCCGCCAGGAGCTCGCCGGGTCTGTGACCTTCCAGCCACGTCCCTGGAGATGCCCCAGCGCTCTATCTAGGGCATCGCGGAAGCTTGAACCACCGACATCGACCACGATGACGTCCGAGATGTCGGTGTGGCCGTCCCAATACCATTCTGTCGTCGTCGCTCCTAGCACCTTTCCCGTTTCACGCAACTCGGCGATCACTTCGGATGGGGCTCGCGATTCACCGGGGAAGAATTCGGAGCGGCAGCCTGAAGAAAGCAGGATAGCGAGCACAAAGGCCATGGTCAGGCCGAGAGCTTGAGGCGGCCGTTTCAACGTCAGAAGGTTGGTTAAGAAGGCTCTCATGGGGTGTCCGTCGTTTCCTACTGGGGTGGTGTAGCGAGCCAGTCTCAATAGCCAGAACCGTGCACCGCTCCAGACATCATGATCTATGGAGCCAGGTCCAGCCAGATCGTACAGTCAAGAGCATGCCTCCGGCGGGAGCACTCCGGCACCGAGGTGATCGCCACACGGCCCTTGCCGTTGATGGGTGGCTGGGGGGCTGATCACCTCGCACACCATCGACTCAGGCAAGCCCAGCAGACCGGCTCCTCCGTATCAAGCTCGGCTCTGACCGTTGGCATCGAATGATCGAGGAACGGCGACCGGCAAACGTACACGCTAAGCCGAGCTTGACACTCCGTCCCCGGCCCGCTGCCGCTACGCGGTGAGTCGACGGCGTACGAGGTGATCAGGAAGTGGAAGGCTCCTGTTCGTCGTCCCCTTCCAAGTCAGAGGGCTGGTGGTGGGGCACTGCCCACCAATGCTCGCCTTCAAAATCTGGTGGCGGAGGCATTAGGTTGAAATCCAGGGGAGATGTTGGCGAGTCGGGGAAAATAGTCCCCTTGTTATTCTTTCGTCCTATTCGGGTCGCTATGGAGGCCACGTCGATTGACGTGTAGATGGCTCGTGCGCCCGAAATGGATAAATTTGCAGCATCTGCTAACGATTTTAGTCTATAGGGTACCGGTCGCACAAACTCTCTGCCATATGCGATTAATAGCCTGATCTGCTGCTGTATGTCCTCTTTCTGGGCGGAGAGCTCAATCAATCGTGCTAGGACGGGATCGTGCACGATGGCTGCATGTGTGGGGCTCGACGCGTTCGTTGGCCTTCGAGGTATTGCAGCGGTGCACGCTTCTTGAGGATCGCTTGACGGCAACGCTGAGTGCGTTCAAGCTCACGGACTGCATGGGTCGCCACCAGGAGCATCTCAAAGCGAGGGAGTAGGACGTGGCATTGGACTTCGCGGGAATGGACCCTGACTCTCCTAAGAACGAGTGCCCAGCCGTCTTCGTTGACCCGGAGACTGGTGACATGTACTTCCAGGGCAGGACCGTCACCGACCCGGCCGTCCTGGACCGCATCGCCCAGGACTCGCCAATCGCCGCCGACGAGTCCGTGGTCTGGCATCCCGCGCGCATGGCCCCGATCGTGATGGACGCCGTCAGCGGTACCTACGAGCGGAACAAGCAGGGCCCCGGCCTCCCGAGCTTCGAGCGGATGCTGGAGAACGCCGAGCGCTCCGCCGTGCACCTGGAGATGCGCGACACCTACGACACAACGGACCCCGGTTTCCTGAAGTGGCAGGAGGACGGGAGCACTGACTACGAGTGGGACGACTGGGTCGAGCTGATCGGCGCGGCCGTGGCGCGCGGAGTCAAGATGCGGCGCCTGCGGATCGTAGCGGAGCCGGTGAGCGACTACATCCGATGGGAACACGCCATCAGCTATGGCAACGTCAAGGCCGGGGAAGAGCTGCGCTGGCTGCCCAGGCGGCAGGCGTACGACCTGATGCTGCCCGGGGCCGACTTCTGGATGTTCGACCAACGGATCGTCCGCTACAACTTCAACGCGGGCGACGGCCGGAGCCTGCGGCAGTACGAGCACGTCAGCGATCCGCGCAGGGTCGCTCAAGTCGTCGGAGCGTTCGAGATGGCGTGGGAGCGAGCCATCCCGCACGAGGACTACCGGCCGTAGAAGACTCGCGTTGCCTTCGTCCACCTCTTCCTCCAGCGTCCAAGCGGCCCGCCGGCGCTTGGCAGACCAGCTCCGGGAGATCCGGCAGGACGCCGGACTGACCGGGCGCAAGCTCGCGGAGCTGGCCGGTTGGCATGGCGTGTCGAAGGTGTCGAAGATCGAGCACGCCGTACGGCCCATCACCGCCGCCGATCTCCGGGTGTGGTGCCAGGCATGCGGGGTGTCCGAGGATCGTGAACGGGAGCTGCTGGCCGAGCTGCGCGACGTGGCCGGAATGTGGGTCACGTACAAGCAGCTCAACCGGGGCGGCCTCAAGCGGGCCCAGGAGTCCGTCCGCGAGGAGTACGAGCGCGCCCGCCTCATGCGGGCCTACCAGACGAAGGTCATCCCCGGCCTCCTGCAAACCGCCGCCTACACCACGGCAGCGCTCACCCAAATCCGCATGGAACAGGGGGTGGACGTGGACGACGTCGCGGCGGCCGTGGCCGAACGGATGGACCGGCAAGGCTGCCTCCGGCGACGAGACGCCCGCTTCTTGTTCCTCCTGGAGGAAGACGTCCTCTGGTATCGCCCCTACGCCGACGAGGTGCACGCCGAGCAGTTACGGCACCTGCTGGACGCGATGCGCCGGCCTTCCGTGTCACTTGGCATCATCCCTCGCACGATCCATCGACGCGGCGTGGCCCCGGACGAGTCGTTCGACATCACCGACGAGGAGTCGGTGACCGTCGAGCTGGTGTCCGGCTACCTGACGATCACGAACCCTTCCGAGATCGCCATGTACCTGAGGGCGTGGGATCGGCTGCACGGCCTGGCGGTCGTCGGCGACCCAGCGCGACGCCTGATCCAGCAGGCGTTAGAAGCCCTGCCGAACGAGTAGTGGGCAAACCCCGGCAACTTCATTGAGCCTGGTAGAGCTGCGTACTTACCGTCAGTGCGTGCTCCCCGTACAGGCAGTGAGAAACCCGATCACGACCCAGTTTCCGGGTGCCGTTCGTCATCGGCTACACCGGCGACGTCGTACGGCAGTCGCTCACGTTCGTGCCGCGCCCCGGAGGCTGGAAGCTGAGCTACGACAACCCGAGAGCGAGTAATTAGGCGTACGGAGTGCTCCGGCTTCGGCAGAACTCCAAGCGCGTCGGGCGGCCGGACTTCACGACGGTGAACACGCGGCGGCAGTGGCGCTGTATGACCAAGCGGCTGTGTCAGGTGTGCGCCCGGTCAGCGGTGGACCCGGAGACGGGCCGGATCTCATGGCTCCTGTCATCCGAGGAGGACGACCACACCCGAGACGGTTTCACCAACGCGCCGCCGACATGTAAGGCGTGCATCCCCGAGGCGATCACCTATTGCCCGCACCTCCGGCGGAACGCCTTGGTGGTGACCGCAGGCGACTGCATCCCGTACGGAGTCCGCGCCGATCTGTTCCTGCCGTTGCTGCCGACGATGGTCCCGTACGAGCGCAACGCGATCATCCTGCTGAGCGACGCCGATCGTGAACTGGCGCTCGCTCGCGAACTCCTGGTCCGGCTGAAGGACGTACGGCCCGCCCGGATCAAGCGGTGAGTGAGTGACGTACCGGGTGACGACGAGGGCGCACGAGCCCGGATGCTGGCGAACATCAACTGACCGTTCGCCCAGCTCAAGGCCCCTGTACGCCCTGGTGTAGATCATGCGTGAGGGCTTTGAGATCAAGAGGCCAAGGAGCTGGCTGTACAGCAGCGCATACAGCAACGCCGTCTTACTGGATCACATGCCATCTCTCTGCGATCACCATCTGAGCAGGGCGGGCATGCGTGGACGGGGCTTGTGCCCTGCCCTTGTAAACAGAAGGTCAGGGGTCCGATTCCCCTCGTCGGCTCTGCCGCTCGAAGGCCCCTGAACAGGCGTAATGCTGTCAGGGGCCTTGCGCTTTCTGATCTTCAACCGGTGCTTTCGGCATCTGTGGGAGCCACCTTGGGAGCCACCGGGGTCTGTTTCCCCAGGAGGGCGCTGGAGATGGCTTCCGTTGCTGCGCGCCGATCACCTTCCAGCAAGTGTCCGTAAACGTCCTTGGTAATCGCGATGCTGGCGTGGCCGAGCACTTCGGACACGACGTGCAGCGGTGTGCCTTGCGCGAGCATGAGCGACGCGCCGTTGCCGGAGCGGAGCCGTACAGGCAACCCGGCAGGCGGCCCAGCGACCGGCCTGGGAAGGTAGCCGCGGGGGCGCCGCTGAGGCCGCCTGCCGGAGATGGGAGGCGCGGCAAGGCGTGAGCGGCGGTCCGTTCCCTCCCGGCTGGACCCATCACTCCGCCTTGCCGCGCCTGTCTTCACCTGGCGAGGTACTCCGCCAGGACGTTCGCCGCGCCTTCCGGATCGCTGGTCGGATGGCGCTTCTCGGCGTTCTGCCACGAGTAGTAGGTCCCGCCGTAGCCGACGAACACCCACACCGGCAGACCCGGGTCGGGGCGATGCACCATCAGCGCGGTGTTGCTGTCGCGTAGCTCGGCGTTGACCCCGAGGCTTACGAGCCGATCCCGCAACCGGATCAGCGCATTGGCCTCTTCCCTTTCGGAGGAAAGCTTGCCTACTGCCGCCATGATCGAATTCATTTCGCGCTCCCTTCGGCCCGGCCGCTTCCGAGGCAGTCGAGACACTCCCGCTCCCTGCTTGAGAACTCATCTCTGTCGCTGTCACTGATGAGAAGGGCACGGCGCGAGTTGCGCAGCTTGACCCCAAGCCCCCGGCAAGCCGGGCAAGGCCATGTCTCACTCTTCTCATCAGGCCGGATCACCGTCGCCATCTCCTCGTTCATCCGGCGTTCCCTGTGGCGGGAAGCCGCGTGACGTACCGTGGTTGATTGATGACAAGTCCACCGGCAACCGAGTTTCAGCAGGCCCCCTGAACGGCCCCCTTGTTCCCCCTTTCGAGCCCCCAGCCGGGAGGAAGGCCCGCAGATGCCCGACTACGTCCCGAACGTGCGGCTACGCGCCTGGAGGAATGAGCAGCGTCTCTCCCGCTGGGAGATGGCCGAGAGAATCAACGCCACACCAGTCGGCGTTGCTGAGCGCTTGGCGTGTGATGAGGAACGAGTCCGGCGCTGGGAGGCCGGTGAAGTCCGATGGCCCCGTACGCCCTACCGGCTGGCCCTCACTCAACTGACCGGTCTGGAACCGGAAGCACTGGGGTTCTCGCAGAACAGGCAGACAGGCAGTCGCCTCATCGAGGCCCAGGTTATGCCGGTCGATGCGCTGCGGGCCGAGGCCGAGTTGTACGGGACCATGGAACTCGCCCAGCAACTTCAGGCGTCCGACGTGGGGACCGGAACCTTGGAAGCCCTGGCCGAAGCCGTCGATCTCCTGTGTCGTGCCTATCCGGTCGTGCCCGCAGGCACACTCCGAGACCGTACACAGAAGCGCCTCGCCCAGATCAACCACCTACTCGCCGGACGCCTCACCCTTGATCAACATCGCGAACTGCTGGTGATCACCGGATGGTTGACCGCCCTGCTTGGCTGTGTGCACTACGACCTGGGGGAGAGGGAAGAGGCCGAGACCGCGCGACGGACCGCGTTCGAGATGGGCCGCCAGGTCGGGCACGGGGAGCTAGTGGGCTGGGCGCATGAGATGTCCGCGTGGTTCGCCCTGGTCGAAGGCCGTTACGAAGATGTCGTGACCGCTGCCCGGATGGGGCAGGCAGTGGCCGGCACCAGCAGCGCCATGGTTCAGCTTACGTTGCAGGAAGCTCGCGGCCTCGCCCGGATCGGAGACCGTCGCGAAGCCGATCGCGCTCTGACCCGCGGAGCCGAAGCGCTCGGCAGCCTGCCCATGCCCGAGCACCCGGACCATCACTTCGTGTTCGACCATGCCAAGTGGGTCTTCTACGCTGCCACCTGCTACACCTGGCTTGCCGACGACGACCGCGCCGAAGAACACGCCCGCGAAACCATCCAAATGCACACCCGACCAGACGGCACTTCCAACGCACCCATGCGCGTTGCCGACGCCCACATTGACCTCGGCATCGTCCACGCCCGGCGCGGCGACCTCGACGCGGCCGTTGACGCAGGGATGGCCGCATTCGACTTTGACCGACGGTCCCTCAGCGACCTCGTCAACCGCGCCGCAGATCTCGACCGCCTGCTACGGCAGCGCTACCGGCGAGAAGCCCTTGCCGAACAGTTCCACGAGCGATTCGTGACCGCCCGCAGAGCCCTCACCAGCCACCGTCCCGATCTACTCGACTGACGTGCTGTGCTCCGTAGGCGTCGCATTGCCGAATTGTTCTTGTAGGTATCAAGCGGCGGCGCGGCGCGCCGCCGTACCCCCGGCCCGCCGCCCGCCCGCCGTCCGGGCGTGCGGCCTGGGGGCCGGTCCCGGACGGCGGCGGGACACCGGGCCGGCCGCCGCACGCGAGCCCCGCCGTACCAACCGAACCCACCGACCGGGGTTGCCACGCCGCCGCACAGATACAGCCCTACGATCGCCACTGTATGGCTGGACGCCGTACGTGCTTGGGGGCGATCGATGATCCGTGCTTCGTTCCTCAGCACGGCTCACCGAAGAGCGTGGCTGAGCACAGCTGCCATACAGGTAGGTAGTGCAACGGCCACCAGTATCTACCGCGCTGGCGACAGTGCTTGCCCACGACAGCACAACAAAACGTCATTCATCTTGCCTCGGTATTGAGGCCTCGGGAAGCGGTGCCGCAATATCCGGCCTCCCAGAGAAGTTGGATAGGCGAGCGACTTGTTCCGGTGTACCGAGGAGAGATAGTGCATGTTGAACGATATTAAGGAGATCCTTCCGCCCGCCCTCGGAGAGATTGCTCAAGAAATCATGCAAGATTTGCGCAACAGCGATCCAGCGAGACTCTGGATGCCATTCATTCACTTGCTGTACTAGGCGATCAAGGTTGATGTTTGCCGAAGGCCCACCGATGCGCGGAGATAGTTCGAACATCGCATAAATCTGGGCCGATGCCGGATCTTTGAGTATCTCCTCGCGCAGAAAGTCGGCACGCCCTTTTGCTTGACGGCGCGCTAAGTCGTCCAGCTCATGCTCGCGAAGCAAGCGCTCTAGTTGCATAGCAGCATCAATAGTGTCTTGATCGACGCTTAGACTCACGTGAGCGCCAAAAACCTCAATACCATCAGCCACGATGGGAAGCTTGATCCGAAGAGCTGCTTCGATATCCTCCTCGGCGGCATGCACTCGTAATACCGAGGCTTGCCCACATGTATTCTCCATAAGCGCTCGTAGCGCGCGCGCCACTGTCCTAGGCGAAGATGTTTTGCTTCGGTTATCTATCGAACGTCGCCAGTCGGCTCGAATTGCTGCCGTGAATGCCAAGCCCTTATTTCGGCTGGGAAACCGATCAGAATAAGCGTATTGAAAAGTTGGTTCTACTGGCATGCGGGGCACGGAGCGCCGAAAGAAGCTGCGAGCCACTACGGCGCCTTGCCAAGGGTACTGTCTGTCATATTCATCTGCCGGGACATCTCGGTCCGTAGATCGTGATCGATAAGCTGGGATAGTCGAGAGTACAGAGCTTCGCGCACGTCACGCTGCTCGATGGCTCCTTCTTCGTACCACTTATAAACGTAAGTACGCAGAAGATCGCGTCGCCGCTGAGAGTCCTTCCCATCTACGGCTCTTCGCAGAGCATCTATTACGATGTCACGTATAGCCTCTCCGTCCAGGGCGGCGTTCATCCATAGAGCGACAGCCTTTTCGGCTTCTCCGGACTCTTCTATCGTTGAGTCATGATCAAGAACGGCACTCCAACCGTAAGAAAGCATCTCTCCCGTAGGGGCGAAATCGCCTTCGTCGCTTCTCTCGAGCAGGATTGGCAAAGCCGAAATTTGACTCGTAGCACCTGCGAGGACTCCGAATGCACGTCGGCCGGCAAGTGCGTTGCTGTCCTGACTTTTGCACCATGCGATTATGTAGCCAAAAAGCGTTTGTCGAACTGAAGGGTCTGCCCACAGATTGCGTACCGCCGTGCGGAGCGCAGCGACCACATCCGGATCTTCGGACTCTCCAGCGTACTTCAAACGCCGTAGAGCTTTTCCTGTGTGCACTCGGCCGAACTCACCGGAGCAGACAGCGACCACTGCTTTTTGCAGCGCGGGCTTCTTGGTCTTGGACCAGTCGAGGAGCATTTTGTGTATATATGGGGCGCTAGCGTCTCGTATTGCTGCCGAGGCAAGAATTGCAATGAGGACGCCCCACAAGCGTTTCATCTTGGTATCAGTAGAACTGACTTCGTACCACGCTTCCGCGAGCATTCGCAGAGGATCCGGTCTGCGATGCCTTACAGCCCAACGTAGCGCGAAAGCACCAATCCGTTCAGCCAACGCTTCTCGTTCTGCTGGGGTGATTGTCTCCATAACTCCTTGAGGGTCTTTACGCGGAGCCTCGGCTAGCCATTGAAGGAATTGGAGACGTGCAAGCGGACGATCGATCCAGAAGTACTCGAGAACTGCATCGTCCCAGCCGGGACGACCGAACGTGATAACCGCATTACCTGTCAACTCGGCATCAACGGCATCCACCAACTCGACTACGCCTGGTGCCATTTGTCCTGCGATCTTTATTTCTCCCTCACCGAGGGTCTCGCAGAGAACGGCTACCTTGGCGTAGACGTGTGCTACCGGGGCGCCACGGAGAACAGATGCCGCCAGGAGAAAGTTTCGTTCGAAGCTCGTTCGCCCACGCTGTTTGTGCCAGTCCAACAGCTGCTCGCGCCAATTTCGTCGAGCTGCGACTACTGAGAGGACCTGCCGTCGATAAGCCTGACCATCTTCGCTGTCATCATCCTGTTTACGCGTGAGTGCCTGCAGCGACGGCAGCGTATTCACATCGGCACGAGATGCTTTCAGTATCAAATCGACGATCTGTAGGGCGTCTAGTGGCTTGGCGCCCTCGAAAAGTTCCGCTATGTCGGGGTCAGCCATCCATCGCGCCACAGGGAATGAAGGCTCTTCAGCGGTCAGCCAGTTAGATGCAATATCTTTTGCTCGTGCGGGCTTAAATTTCGGCGCAATGCCATCAGGTGAACTGATGCATATGCGGCGCCACTGCTCGGGCTCAGTTAGAACTATTAGTCGGTTATCACGTTTGCTCAGTTCGCGAGACAGAGCGGAAATCCGGCTACCGAATCGATCGGATACCTGAAAATTGCTCTCCTCTTCGTCGGCTGGAAGCTCTAGGAGAAAGCCTTGCCTACTCTCGTGAGGCAATCGTTTCACGGGAAACTCTTTTGATCCGCCAAAGGAAATCTCGCGGACCCCGTTGATGTCTCCGTTGAAGTACAACCGTGCCAGTAGAGCATGAGCTGTAATGGTGCGACCACTGCTCGGGGAACAATTGAGTACGAGTACTGACCCGGGGTCGCGGAGGCAGTCATAAAGCATCTCGAATTCATCTGGGGGTGCAAAAACAAGTCGCACCGCATCAAGATATTCTGCTTCGATTTCTGAATGATCAACGGTATGCTCAAAGACCTGTTTGAGTGCATTCATCTCACCGAAGTTAAGTAGCGCCTCCTGGCGAATATCGGTGAGGCGGGCGCGTAGCAACTTCCTGAGTGATTCCTCTTCCTCTGGACTTCGGTACCCTAGGCGAGGGTATATATGACGCTCAGTGGAACTACCCTGATCTGGCCCCTCTTCGTTCAAGGTCGCGCTTTCATGTTCTGGCTCATCTGCATCGCGAGAGGCGATACCAGGATCAGAAATAGATGATGACTCAGATTCGTTTTGAAATTGCCATCCGTCATGGGCCGGCTGCCCAGAAAGGCTGGACGCTGACGTGGCCGTAATCGGTCTATCTTCCTGCGGCTCCGACTCGCCGTGAGTGTCATAAGTGGCGTCGCGTGAATTAAGTCTGAGGCGTGTTAGCCAATTATTGGAAGGCTTTTCCTCGCCCTCGCTGTCGTGATTCACTCGTCACCTCTAGCCGATGGGTCCGTCGATCTCAATGCCCGTCATTTCTCCGCCCTTGGCTATCCGCTTTCCGGTCTGTTCGACATTGATATGGGTAGCGCCGGAGACGCTTCTTGCCTTGATTCCACGCTGTATGCCGCTAACCTCGTCGGACTTCATGGTGACCTGCAGGCTCGGCCCTGCGGGCTGCTCGTCAGCGAAGATCAACTCTCGGTCGTAGGCAAGTTCGAGGATGGTTCTGAGGTTGCCCAGAGTTTCACGTAGCTTCTCGTCGTCCCCGCGTAGCAGCTCCGGATGGTCGAGATAGACGCTTAGCGTTCCGGCCGAACGCTCCAGAAACTGTACTTGCTCTTCAGTCAAAGACTCGCTGTGAACTGTAAGAGTCTCAGAAGAGCCCTCGATAGTGTCCGGAAGGTCAGGCGCTATGCGACCAGCCCGGCGATCCAACACAGCTCCGATGCGGTTGTAGATGAATGTGATGGTGGCGGTTAGGGCTGCGCCTGCAAGAACGGGGAATGATAGTGGGTCGACCATTGAAAGCCTCTGCAGTCGAAGGTGTTGGACCGTTCTATGTTTGCTATGGGTCGATGCTCGTGATGCCTAGGGAGCGGGGGATGGGGGACACGATACTTCGCTCGTCTGCGTTCAGGAAGACTAGCTGTAGAGAATCAGACGGCTGCGCGATTAGGTCCGGCTGATTCCCGGTGGGATGTTGGTCCGGAAATAGGCACGATGGGATACGGTTCGGGGGCGGTGTCCGGCCTGCCTCTCGCCCAGCTTGGGAACCGTCACCGTGCCGCTATGGAGGGTCGTGCGCGCTTCCTCGAAGGGCGGTGGTCGCAGCGGGTGTAGGCCCCTTGGCCTACGCGCCCCTGCGGGCGTGCCCGTTGCGTGCCCGTTCAGACAGCGATCAGTGGGGAGTCACGGGGACTCGGCGGCACTCAACTCACGTACGCCCAGGCCGGTGTTTCCCCAGGTCAGAACTCATGATCTTGAAAGGCTTCCCAAGCTGACAGTCCCCTCCTACTCTCGTCCTCATGACATCACCGCGTGAGCTACCTGCCGACGTCGCCCACGTGCAGGACATGCGAGACTTCGCCGCCTACCTGGAAATCATGGCGGACGACGTCGACGCCGATCGTGCCGACTGGGAGCGGCAGCGCCGCGAGGGCAAGCAGTTCGTCGATGGGCGTTGGAGCAGTATGTACGTCGGCGATTTTCTCAGAACGTGGGCGGCCTGGCTTGCGGACGGCTGTCTTCGCGAAGGGGCTCCGTTCAAGGACGACGTCGACCCGCTGACATGGCAGTCGCTTGCCCTTCAGATCCACGTCGCCCACCTGTACGAGTAGGTCTCCGTGGGAGCCACCTTGGGAGCCACTCAAACGGACGATCATGAACTGAGGTGAACAGGGCTGAACAGCCGGAGGGTGGGTGACCAGCGTGGCGAACGTGTCCGAACGCCCATGAAGATCGTTTGGGGACCTTGTAAACAGAAGGTCGGGGGTTCGATTCCCCTCGTCGGCTCGCAGCTCAAAGGCCCTTCAGGATGATCCTGGAAGGCCCTTGATCTTTGTGCAGCAGCTTCGTACAGCAACCTCCCCGACTTCTGTCGGTCCTTCCTGCCACGATCTTCCCTTGCCGTAGTCGATGGAGGTCCGTGTGGTTGAGGATGAGGTTGCGCACGAGGCATACCTGCACTACAGGCGGTTGCTCGATGGCAGCTGGATGGGAGAAGCCATCTGCTGGACGGTGTTCGTGCCCCACAACGGATCTGCGCTGGGTCTTGCGGAGATCGGTGAACGGGTGAGCGGGACGGGGCAGTTCGAGATCCACGAGACGGACACCTTCGAGCATGAGGAGGTGTTCCTCAACCTGTCGGATGACGCGCCCTGGGGGATGCTCGTCGATCGCTCGGATCGGCACGTCGCGCTCTTCGAGTACAACGGATTTCAGGGCGTCTATCCACCGGTTCTTCCCCGGCTGAGCGCGGGTGGGCGAGCCTACAGCGCATGCTGGAACGTCAATGCCACCAATTCGATCGGCTTTGCCGTTGACGGTGAGATGGTGTTCTCCTTCAACGGCATGTACGCCGAGGAAGCAACGGAGCTGCACGGTTGGCCGCAGGTGCAGGCCGTCCTTCCCTACTTCGATTGGCAGAAGGGGGAAAGCTGGCGGGCGGCCGCTCTAACCGCCATCGAACTCGCCACAGGAGTGAGGCTGAGTGAGGAGTGGGTTGGCGAGGCGCCGTTCTTCCTGATGGGCCGATAGAACCAGCTGGGCTGGCCGCTATCGAGGCTGGCGTTCAGCCGGTCAAGAGCCTTTCGGGTGGGGGACCTAGGATCTGGGTGTACACGTTCATGGTCCCGCTGATCTGAGATTGCAGGGCTCCCCCCAGCGCTGGACGCTCCACGGCGGCGGCAAACAGCAGGCCGGCTCGTCTCGCTACAGGCAGATGGGCAACGCCGCCCCGTCCCGGTGGTTCCTTGGGTGCGCGGCGACTCGTCGCGATCGAGGTGGCCGGGGCAGCCGGATGCTAGGAGCTCCCGTGTTTCTTCAGCCGCCCGCGCACCGCTCTTACCTGTTAGCTGGTGAAACGTCCCTCGCGCGTGTACTTGCATGCCCCGCTGAGACAGTTAGGGCTGGACCCCCAGCCGTCGTCATAGGTGACCTTGCGGTGGAGCTTGACCTTGCCCTTGACCTCTTCCCGCTGGAGCCCAGGGCCGACCTTCTCATCCGTCTGCTTCCACCAACTGGTGCCGTTCCAGTAGTACAGCCGGTGCCGGGCCCACAGGTAACTCGGTGAGCCCGCCGGCAGGCAGTTGAAGATGAAGCTCTCCGCGCGACGTTCCTTGAAGCCGCCGAAGTCGAAAGTGGTGTACGACTTGGGAGCCAGGCCGGCCTTGGCGTTGTCGTGCCAGAGATGCCAGCCCCAGTGTTCGGCGGTGCACGAGGCGGAGAGCACGGCGCTGGCCGGAGCGACCAGGCCGCCTACGGTGACAGGCTCGCTGGTGATCCGCCGCAACTGCAGTTCGGCGGGGAGGTCGGCGCCGTGATCATCGACGAGGCGCTGGGGCACTGGTACATCGGGCGGGGTGATCTCCAGGTAGGTCTGCAGGTAACTGTTGCTCCGCTCCCAGGCGATGAGCGGCGCACCGCCGATGATCCCGAGCTGGGACATCCCCACTTCGTTGGAGGGTTGGCTGTCGGAGAAGCTCACGGTGAGACCGGTCGTGTATTCGAGGTGCGCCAGAGGGATCTCCCTGTCGCTCTCCTCGGGTTCGGCCGCAGCTGGGGAGGATGCGAGCATCATCGTGGCGGCGATGGCTGCGAATAACTTCATGTCACTCCTTGTGATTGAAGTTGCGTGAGCAGAACGCTAGAAGCGACTTTTGTCCGTGACCATGTAAAAGTCCGCATAGGCGGCTAGTCAGAGGGCGCACTTGGCCGTTGACGACTTCAGTGGTCTTTGAACATGGGCTCAGCGCATGTGGGCCTGCGGCTGTACGGCCTCCCGGGGGCCGCTGCTTCGATATCGCCTGTGACCGAGAAAAGAACCTCTGGTGGGGCAGCTTCGGCGGTTCGTGAAGCAGTCCTGCCCTAATCGGCGGACGGGTGAGGCGTATATCAGCCTCTACGCGGACGGCGAGGAAATCACGTACGTCAGCCGGCTGCGGCCTCTCGGGCGGCTGTCGGTTGAGCACCTGCGGTCCGGCTACGAAGGGCTGAAGCTGTGGTTCCGGGAGGATCGCAAAGGAGCCGGTCGTGCTGCAGACCAAGCCTGCGATCCGGCTGTGACCCCTCGCGGCGAGTGGTAGCCGGGAGCGCCGCTGGACGATCGTGCTGACCGTTTGACGGCGGGCAGGGGCGTGGTCACCTGTGCGAGCGTGCTGTGACGTACGCCATTGCAGTTGGATACAAGAGGATTTCAAGAATGCTCGTGTTGCATGAGCTTCATGAGAAAGTTCGTTGCTGTCGCACTGATGACTGTCACCACCGTCCTTACGATCGGAATGGCGAGCGCCCCCGCTCAGGCCATGCAGCATGACGGGTACTACCGCTGCTGGATCTCGGACCACGGCTGGATGTGGTGCCAGGACGCGTAGGGATGGCCCCTGTGTTCCTGCCCTGACCTTCACCGATGCCCGCCTTTGGAAAAGAGGCGGGCATTGTGCTTTTTGAATGGGTCGTCAATGGCGGGATATTCAGGCTGCAGGGTCGGGCTTTCGGGCCGATGAGGTGCACTACGATCATCGTTTATTATGCGCTTATACCGCTGGGCAGCTTCTGTCTCCCTGGTCATCACGCTCGGTGCGATCGTCGTCAGCTTGGTGGTCGGCACTGCGACGCCGGCCTGGCTGGTCACCATGTGGTCTCCGCCCAGTTCGAGCGTCGGGGCGTCTCCTCTGGTGCCGGTGCTCGGCGGGCTGCTGCTGGTCGGGCTGGTGAACGCGTGGTTGTTCTGGCAGGTTCTGCGGGGGCCTGGGCCGGCGGGTGCGCCGTTGGGGCGGGCGGGTGTGTGGCTGCGGACGCTGCTGTACGCCAATGTCGCTTGGCTGGTGATTCCCTCCTTTCTGCCTGACACGGTCGAGGTGATCATCGGGCTGGTGCTCTGGGTGCCGGCGCTCGTGCTGTTGGCGGTGGTGTTCGCCGGGCCGGGGCGGCTGTTTCGGCTGGCTCTGCTTGTGTTCGGGCTGGCGGAGTCGGTGTTGCCGCTGGTGGTCCGGCTGGCGGAAGATTCGGTCCTACGGCGGTTCGTGAGCCCGACCTACGGCGTGACTCTCTTGGTTGCGGGGGTGGCCGGGTTCGTCGTGATGGTGATGCTTCTGCTCGCTCAGAGGCGTGACGGGCGTTGGTCTCGGGCGACGCAGTACATCGGCTGGGGCACGTTCGGGAGTGCGTTCCTCGTCGAACTGGTGGATTCCCTTACGCGCGGGAGCACGATCGAGTCGATCGCCGAGGCCATGAATGTGCTTTACGTCGTCTGGCTGGCGCGTACCGCGCATGAATTGAACCGTGAGGTGGGGCGGGAGGCGCCTTTCCGGGTGCCGACGGGGGTCGGGGCTGCGGCCATGGTTCCCTTGCTGATGGTCGTCGGGTCCGAGACCGAGCCACGGCTCACCTATTCCTGGCAGAGCATCGACTTCACGGAGTGCTTGGCGCGGCCGGGGCCGCCGCGAGTTGCGGACCTCCCTGTTCATGAGCGTGAACGGGCTTACCTGTGCAACGTGAGAAAGCCTGATCGGGATGTCTCGGACCAGGAACTGCTCAGCAGGGGCCGAGGGGCGTGCATCAGGTTCGCGGCAGGGGAGCCGGTCAGGGCGCGGCCTGCGTTGCTCGCGCTGCTCTGTCCGGACGTCATCGGGCGGAAGCACCCAGAGTTGTTGCTGTCCACCGCTCAGATAAATCAGCAGGAGGCGGAGAAGGACAGGGCCGTACGCGACCAGTTGAAGCGCGAGGCGCGTAAAGAGGACGCCCTGTGCCGAGACCCTTGGCCCGCGCTGCGTACTCGATTCCAGGCGACCGCGTCCTACTACGACTGGGACGGCCAGCCCTACGGCATTTACGACGCGGAAGCGGACACCGGGAGCGACGCGGAGGTGATCTGGGACGCGGACCCGCCCGGCGCCCTGGAGGTCAGCGGGCAGCTGGCTCTGTTCTTCACGCCCAGCCAGGATTGGGCGGTCTGCGTCACGGCGAAGGCATTGCGTTCGGCCCCGCCGCCTCTTCGGCGCAAGGGCTGGAGCAAGGTGGTCGAGGCGGATATCGTCAGCGAATCGGGTCGCCTGGTGATGCAGAGGTTGTCGGCCAGCAACGTGCGATTTCCCAATCTTGCGCGTGATGGGGCCGGCCGCTATCGGTTGCGGTTGTATACGCGGCCGGGGGTGGATCTTATTCTTGTTTATCCGGTTAAGGGGGCGGGGTAGTGCGTGATGTCCTAAACCTGAGAAGCTGGCGCAACGCGCTGGCAGGTCATCGCGGGAGGCGGTGGGGCGCCCGTTCGCGTTGTCGGCTCTGCGGCAAGCCGCTGTGGCTGGGACTGCCCGTCTAATGGCTTTTGTTGCGATTTGCGGCTTTCGGCAATGCAAGGCCTGATGGATGAACTCAAGAATCGGTTTTGTATCGATCCAAAACTGCCCCCTGTATCGATCTTCTTGAGCGTCTAATGTGCGGGGTCTCTACTAGATGCGCAGGGGTGCCATGAGCGAGCAGGCAGTGCAGAGCATGGTCAACGGGCAGGTCGAGGGAGAGAAAGGGACAGTCAGCGCGCCCGGGAAGAAGGCCCCGAGTACGAGGACGCTCCCGAAATGGGAGACGGACGCCAGGGATCGCGTTCGATCGGCGATACGCCGCTACGCGAAGCCGCTCAACGACCTCGTGGCGCGTGACGCCAACGAAGGGGACACGCGGCTTCTCATCACTGACTTCCTCTGCGCGGGGCTCGGGTACGACAAATATGACGATCTCACCACGGAGTACCAGGTCAAGGGCGAGTTCGCTGACTACGGGATTCGTATCGACAAGCAGTTGGTCGCTTTCATCGAGGTGAAGCGATGCAGCCAGAAGCTCAACGTCAGGCATCTGCGGCAGGTACAGATGTACGCGGTCAACGAGGGCGTCGAGTGGATGATCCTGTCCAATGGGCAGGTGTGGCAGGCGTATCACATGACCGCCGGTCTTCCCGTGGTCATCGACTTGGCCCTTGAAGTGGACCTGCTGAGCGATGCGGGACTGGCTGCCAAGACGGACGCACTCTTCTACCTGACAAAGGAGGCGTTCAAGCGGCGCCTGATTGACGACCTGTGGAGGGCGCGTGCAGCCACGTCGCCGAAGTCCCTGGCGCAAGTGCTTCTGACAGACGTGGTGGCCGATGCCATACGGAAGGAGCTTCGGCGGCGGACGAATCACAATGCTGAGGTAGGGGAGATCCACCGGATCTTGCGAGACGAGGTCCTTCGGCCAGAGTCCTTGCTCTGATACTGAGCCACACGCTGCCCCCGGGCTGCGAGGGTGGGCCGTGACACCGGGTCCCTCCCTTCGATACCGTCGCTGGGTGGAAGACGATGACGCCTTCATCTCCTCGCCGATGGGCGACGGTGCCCTTGATCTCGCGGTGGGCGTCATAGCGGTGGTGCTGCTTCTTCTGCCTACCGCTATTTGGCTGACCGTCGTGTTGCTGCGCAGCCGTAAATAGCGCGTCCAGCTCCTCGATCTGGCTGTGCGCGGGCGCCCGCCGCACGGCGTCAGGTGTCATGGTGGGCGATGTGGCTGATCTGGAGGTCGGAGAAGATCAGGGTGAGGTCGTGCACGTTGGTCTCGATCCGTACCTCGTGGAAGTCGATGCCGACGGCTTCCGTCCAGTGTCGCGCGGCCGGTGAGTCGGTGATGAGGGTGGCGCCGGGATAGAGCATCTGCCAGTTCACGCCCCAGTAGTGTCCGTCGAGCTCGCCGGGCTCGTCCGTGGTGAGCCGGTCGTCGAGGGAGACCGCCCAGGTGTGGGGCGGCAGGGCGGTCACGCAGGTGGCCTGGACGCAGTGCCGGAACACGTAGCGCAGGTTGACGGTCTCGGCTCGGGGCGTCACCAGCGGCTGGATCACGAGCTGGTAGTCGCGGTTGTGGTGCATGAAGCCGTGGCGGAGCAGCGCGTGATCGAAGGTGTCGTCCAGGGCCTGTCTCAGCTCAGCCATGTTCACGGGTTCAGCGGCTTCGGCAGGTAGGGGGCGAAGTGGTCGGCCACCGTCCGGGCGGTGGTGGCGGCGTCGTGGGAGCCGTCGATTTCCAGTACGCGGATGCCCAGGTCGCGGGCGGTGCGTACGGCGTCCTCGGCGACGAGGCGGTCCCGGGCGAGGCGGTTGGCCTGGGCGCGGGCCGGGTCGGTGACGAGGCCCCCGAGTGAGGCGGCCCGGGGGAGTGTCCGGGCCTGGTGCCGGCGGAACTCGGGGGTGGGCACCATGACGATCATCCGGCGCGGTGAGTCGACGATGGGGGCGACGAGCTCGGGGCGCAGACCCCAGCCTTCGGCGATGATCGGGTGGCCGGAGACGAGGGCGCGCAGGTCGTCGAGGGCCCATGCGAAGCGGGTGGGGAAGCCGGCCAGGGTCTCGGCGGCCATCTCCTCGGGGGTGGGGTGGACCCACGTCCGGTCCGGGTCGGGGGCGCGGCCGGGGTCGGGGTCGCCGTGGGCGACTCGGCGGGCGATCCGGCGGTCGTTGTGGGCGCGCGCGTCGTGGTAGTCGTAGTGGTAGGCGGTGACGCCGTGGTGCTCGGCCAGGAGGCGGGCCACCGTCGATTTTCCGGCCCACTGGCCGCCGCCGATCCACAGGGCGCGGCGCAGGGTGCCGAAAGGGTCGAGGAGTTCGCCGGCCGCTGGAGTGTGGGGGGTGGTCATCTGCGTCTCCTCCTGGGTCCGTCCCTTGCGGAACGGGCGAACGGGTGTCTCGTACGCAACACCGTAGACATGCGGTCGTATCCCTTCCCCGGAGTCCGCGTTCTGGGACGATTCTGAGTGTGAGCGCACCTGGAGAGGCCGGGATGGAGCGGGCTGTCGTGCGCGTCGCCAACGGCCGGAGCAGGGGCGCGGGCGTGCTGGTCGCGCCCGACCTCGTGGTGACGTGCGCGCATCTGTTCGGGGGCTGGGACGAGGGGCCGCCGACGACGGTGGAGGTGGACTTCCCGTTCCTGGGGAGCGGGCCGGTGGGCGCGGAGGTCGTGTTCTGGTCGTCGTCCCAGGAGGGGGATCTCGCGGTCCTGCGGCTGGACGCGGCCGCCGCGGTGCCGGGGGCCAGGCCGGTGCCGCTCGCGTCCGGGGTGCTGCCGGACCAGCAGGTGGCGGTGTACGGGTTCCCCAGCGATCACGAGGCAGGCGTCTGGACGTTCGGGCAGGTCGTGGGGCCGCTGCCGAGCGGGTTCGTGCAGGTGCAGGCGTCCACCGGTTCGGGGTTCACGGCGGGATATTCCGGGGCGCCGGTCTGGAGCCACGAACGCCAGGCGGTGCTCGGCATCATGGTCGCGTCGGACGCCAAGCGCCAGATCGGCCTGATGCGCTCGGTCGACTCGCTCAGGAGCATGCTGCCGCCGGAACTCGATCTGCTCATCAGCGCCCAGGAAGCTCCACCGGCCGGCGACTCGCGAGGGGAGCCCGAGGACGAGGGCGTCCGGGGGCGGGAGCGTACGGAATGGGTGAACGACGCCCCGGCGGACCACGACCTGCTCAAGCGGGCCGCTCTGGCCGGGGTGCTCGCCCGGCAGTTACGCCAGGCCAGGACCGACACCCCGGGCTCGTCGTTCCTCGTGCACGTGGACGGGTCCTGGGGCACGGGCAAGAGCACGCTGCTCAAGCTGCTCGCCGCCGATCTGCGGAGCGACTCGCTCGTGGTGTTCTTCGACACCTGGCGGCACGTGCGCATCGAGCCGCCGTGGTGGGCGCTGCTGACCGCGATACGGAAGGCGGTCGTCGCCGCCCGGCCGCGCCGGAGGCGTCCGGCGTTCCTCGTACGGGAGCTGGTCGCGCGGGTGCGGCGCGACGGCGCCCCGCAGGTGGTGTCCGGCCTGCTGCTGGTCGGCGCGGCGCTGCTTCTCGTGTCGCTGTTCGGGTCGGGCGCCGTGGGCGGGATCGAGCCCACGCTCAAGACCGCCACCACGCTGCTGGGCACCCTGGGCGGGCTGTGGACGGCCGGAGTGCTGGTCAGCAGGTACGCGATGTGGGCGTCGGCGCGACGCGCCCGTTCCTTCGAGGAGTCGCACCACGATCCCATGAATGACGTCGCCGAGCACCTCGCCTGGCTGGTCCGGCACGCCGGGCGGCCGATCGTCGTCCTCATCGAGGACCTCGACCGGTGCAACGCGGACTACGTGGTCAACTTCCTCGACTCCGTGCAGACGCTGCTACGGGACGTGCCGGAACGCTGGAAGCACTCCAAGCACCACGCGCCCAGCTTCGTCGTCGCGATGGACGGCGCCTGGCTGCGCTGCGCCTACGAGAACGCGTACGAGACGTTCAAGCCCGCCGTGTCGGCGCCCGGGCGTCCGCTCGGCTATCTGTTCCTGGACAAGCTGTTCCAGCTCAGCGTCCCGATGCCGAGGCTGGGGGCGACCAGCCGCGACCAGTACTTCGGCCGGCTGCTCGGCACCGCCGCCCAGCCGTCGCCGCCCGGGGCCGAGCGGGTCAGGGCGGAGCTCGACCGGAGCGGCGACGAGACCCAGGTGCTGAAGGTGCTGGAGAAGGCCGACCCGGAGGTGCGGCAGGCGGTGGCGTCGCAGGCGGTCGAGCGCATCCTCGACGCCGACGTCCAGGATCTGTCGCATCATGCCCTGTCCAGGTTCGCCCGGTTGTTCCACAGCAATCCGAGGGCGATGAAGCGGTTCGTCAACACCTACACCGTGCTGCGGGCCGTACGCGTGCTGGAAGGCAGCGTGGTGCCGACGGACACCCTGGCCCTGTGGACCCTGCTCCGCATCCGCTGGCCGGAGCTGGCCGATCACCTCGAAGCGCAGCCCGACGACATCACGCGGCTCATGGACCGGTCGGGCGGCGACGACCTCCCGGAGGCGCTGCGGGAGCTGGCCGCCTCGGCCGACCTGCATGAGGTGCTGCACGCCGTGCCCGGGGCCGAGCTGACTCCCGAGCAGATCCGCGCATGTTCCGGAGCCGGTGACTGACCGCTGCGGGGCCGGGCGTTGTACGGTGCGGTGGAGGAGGGCGACGCTCCATGGCTGACGAGCAGATCACGACCATCGGCAGATGCCACATGTGCAAGCGCACCTTCGGCTACACGCCCGCGACCGTCATGACGGTCATGATGGACCCCGGCACCAACCTTCCGCTGGGCATGACGATCTCCGGCGCCCTGCGCGAGCCCTCGCCGGAGGCCGCGGCCCGGGCGGTGGCGCGCCACGTCTGCCCCGCCTGCGTCGACAAGGTCAAGCAGCTCAAGACCTTCATGGACGCCCAATCCACCCCACCGTGGGGCGACTCCTGACGGCAGACCCGAGGAGACGGCGTGGACGAGCTCGAACGACGGTTCCATCGGGCGATGGTGGGCATCTACGAGACCGCCAAGCGCGAGCTCGGCTACAACGCGACGCGCTTCCTGCAGATGCTCAGCGAGCGCGGCGGGGTCGAGACCGCGAGGCAGCTCTTGCGGGCCGACGCCCCGTCCGACGGTTTCACCACGCTCTGGACCCACGGAAGGCTCGATCTCACGGTCGAGGCCCACGTCCTGCAGGCGGGCTACGAGAGCCTGTTCTCCGACGAGGACCGGGAGCGGGCGAGTCGGCGGCTGGAGAGCTATGGGTGGCGGGTTGAGGGTTAGCTGATGGTGGCGGCGAGGGTGGCGCCCAGGGTCCAGCAGACTTCGAGGTCGGCCTTGGCCGGGGCGCCGACGACGGTGACCGGGTGATGGGCGCGTTCCCAGCCGAGCCCGGTGGCGATCGACTCCACCGCGCGGACCGCGCCCGCCGGGGCGTTGTTGCCGTGCACGTACAGGCCGTACGGCAGGCGGCGGGTCTCCTCCAGGCACGGGTAGTAGACGGTGTCGAAGAAGTGCTTGAGCGCTCCGCTCATGTAGCCGATGTTGACCGGGGTGCCGAGCAGGATCCCGTCGGCCTGGAGCACGTCGACGGCGGTGGCGTGCAGGGCGGCGCGGGTGACGACCTCGACGCCCTCGATCTCGTCGGTGGTGGCGCCGCGCCGCACGGCCTCGAAGAGCTCGTGCAGCGTGGGCGAGGCGGTGTGGTGGACGATCAGCAGCCGGCGGGCTTCTTGCGACACGCTGCCGATACTTTCACGCCGCGTGCCGTGGTCAGCGGGAGGCGGGGGGTTCCGGAGGGGAGTGCGGGGTAGCAGGGGGTGCATGGTGACATCGCTCGTGCGGTCAGGGTTCGGCGCCGCGGCGCGCCTGCGACGGGGACGTCCGCTGCATCCGGCCGGGCTCGTCCTCGACGCGCGGCTGCGCGTGCACGGGACGGGCCGGGTGTGGGGGGCGGAGTTCCTCGACCGGCGGATGGATCTGGAGGGGATCGCCCGGTTCTCCCGGTCCACGGGGGTGCCGCCGCCGCTGCCCGACATTCTGGGGATCGCGTTGCGCTGGGAGCAGTCCGATCTGCTGCTGGCCAGCACCGGTCACACCGTGCTCGGGCGGCGCCTGCTCAGGCCGGCCCGGGCGTGGGCGCCCGGCCTCTACAGCTCGCTGTTCTCGTACGAGGTGGGCGGGCGGCGGGTGCTGATCGGCGCGCTGCCGAGGGCGGGACGGCGGCTGCCGGCCAGGTTCGACGCGCTCGCCCGGGCGGTGGCGGACGGGCCGCTGCTGCTGGATCTGCTGGTCGCGGCCCCGGCGGGGCCGTGGGAGGTGTTCGGGCAGGTGGAGGTGGCCGGTCCAGCGCGGACCGACGCCGAGCGGCCGACCCGCTTCGATCCCGTACGCCGTCCCGTGCCGGGGATGCGGCAGGCCGGATGGCTGAGCGAGGTGCGGGAGGCGGCGTACTCCGGCGCGCAGCAGGTGGCCGACCAGTCGCACGAAGAACGCGTCTGACCTCGCGTCCCACCCCGCCTGGCCCCCGTGCAACCCGCGCCCGACCCCCGTTTGACCCGTCGTCCGGTTCCGCGCCGGGCGCGAGAGGATGAAGGCATGCGATATCTCCGGGCCGCGCTGGCGGTTCTTCTGGTCAGCGGCGGCGTCACGGGCACGGCGTCGGCGGACACCGGTCAGGTCGCGAAGGAGTTGCGCAAGCTGGAGGCGTCGTTCCAGGGCCGCATCGGCGCGTACGCGGTCGACACGGGCACCGGCAGGACCGTGGCGTACCGGGCGGACGAGCGGTTCGCGATGCTGTCGACGTTCAAGGCGCCGCTGTGCGCGGCCGTGCTGCAGAAGGCGCGCACCGGCCAGCCGGGGCTGATGGGCAAGGTCGTCAAGTGGACGGCCGCCGACATGACGCCGAACTCGCCGGTCACCGAGAAGCATCTCAAGCACGGCCTGACCGTCTCCCGGCTCTGCGCGGCGGCGGTGACGCGCAGCGACGGCACCGCCTCCAACCTGCTGCTCAGGCAGATCGGCGGCCCCGCCGGGCTGACCCGCTACTTCCGCACGCTGCGGGACCCGGTCTCGCGCATGGACCGCACGCACCCCGGGCTGAACGACTGGACGCCCAAGGAGAAGCGCGACACCACGACGCCCGCGGCGATGGCGCGAGACCTGCGCCTGCTCACGACGGGCAACGCGCTGCACGCCAAGGACCGCGAGCAGCTCGTCGCCTGGCTGCTGGCCAACAAGACCGGCGCCGAGCGCATCCGCGCCGGGCTGCCCCGGAGCTGGAAGGTCGGCGACAAGACCGGGACCAACTCCAGCGGGTTCGGCGGCGGCAACGACATCGCCGTCGTCTGGCCCGGCAAGGGGGCCGCGCCCATCATCATGGCGATCTACACGAACCGTACGCCGGGCCTGCCCACCGACAACCGGACCATCGCGAGGACGGCCACCGCGCTGGCCCGCGCCCTCGGCAAACTCTGACAAATCTCGAGGTGCCGGAAACCGGCTGCCGTCCGTACGATGGCGGGGTGCGTCGTTCCATGTGGGACGAGCCGCGTCCGGTCGACCCGCCCCGGCGGGTTTGGCGGGACTGGGTGCTCGTGGGGGTGCTCGCGCCGGTCGCGCTGCTCGAAGGCTTGCTGCGGCCGGACCTGCCGTGGCGGGCCGCGTCGATCGTCGTGGCCGTCGGGCTGGTGCCGACGCTGCTGTGGCGGCGGACCCGGCCGCTGCTGATGCTGGTGATCGCGTTCGGCGTCACCGGGCTGGCGCCGCTGGTGGCCGGCGGCGACACGTCCACGTACACGATGGCCTATCTGCTGCTCCTGCCCTACGCGCTGGTGCGGTGGGGGTCGGGGCGGGAAGCGGTCGCGGGGCTGGTCGTCATGCTGGCGTCGATCGGCTACTCGACGGTGCCGGCGCGGACCCCGCTCGCCGACGCGGTGGGGGCGTTCTCGCTGATGGTGGCGGTGGTGGCGCTCGGCGTGGCGTTCCGCTACCGGGCCGGGGCGCGGGCGCGCGAGCTCGACCGGGTGAAGCTGCTCGAACGTGAGCGGCTGGCCCGCGACCTGCACGACACCGTCGCCCACCACGTCTCCGCCATGGCGATCAGGGCGCAGGCGGGGCTGGCGACCGGCACGCCCGACGCGGCGGCCGAGTCGCTGCGCGTGATCGAGGCGGAGGCGTCGCGCACGCTCAAGGAGATGCGGGCGATGGTCCGCGTCCTGCGCCGGAACGAACCCGGCGAACCCCCGCCCACCGGGCATCTCGCGGACCTCGAACAGCTCGCCGAAGCCCGGGGCGGACCGCGCGTCGAGGTGGAGCTGGCAGGCGACCTCGACGGCCTGGAGCCGGCCACGACCGCCGCGATCTACCGCATCGCCCAGGAATCGGTCACCAACGCCAGGCGCCACGCCCGCGACGCCACCCGGATCGCGATCCGGGTCACCGCCGACGACACGTCGGTCCGGCTGCGGGTCAGCGACGACGGCGAGCCGGGGCCCGCCGCCACCCCCGGGTACGGGCTGCTCGGCATGGCCGAACGCGCCGAGCTGCTCGGCGGCAGCTTCGAGGCCGGGCCCGGCGACGGCGGCTGGACGGTGTCGGCGGTGCTGCCCCGGGCGGAGGCGGCCACGTGAGCATCCGCGTGCTGGTCGCCGACGACCAGGAGATCACCCGCACCGGGCTCCGGATGATCCTCGACGCCCAGCCCGGCATCGAGGTCGTCGGCGAGGCGGGCGACGGGCGGCGGGCCGTCGAGCTGGCGCGGCGGCTGCGGCCCGACGTGTGCCTGTTCGACATCCGGATGCCCTACCTGGACGGCATCCAGGCGACCCGCGCCCTCGCCGGGCCGGACGTCCCCGACCCGCTCGCCGTCGTCGTCATCACCACGTTCGACCTGGACGAGTACGTGCACGCCGCGCTGCGGGCCGGCGCGCGCGGCTTCCTGCTCAAGGACGCCGGGACCGAGCTGCTCACGCAGGCGGTCCGGGCCGCGGCGGGCGGCGACGCGCTCATCGCGCCGAGCGTCACCGTGCGGCTGCTGGCCGCCTTCGCCGGAGCCGCGCCGCCCGCGCCGCCCGTCGAGCCGCTGACCGACCGCGAGGAGCAGATCCTCGCCGCCGTGGCGCGCGGGCGCACCAACAGCGAGATCGCCGACGAGCTGCGCATCACGCTCAGCACGGTGAAGAGCCACGTCGCGAACCTGATGACCAAGCTCGGCGTCCGCAACCGCGTCGAGATCGCCATGTGGGCGTACGAGACGAACCGGGCGGGGAACCGGCCGATGGGCTGACGAGGCGCTGGTCCTTTCGGCCGTTACCCCCCTCAGGGTGCCCCGCCCACACTGTGGGACATGAAGGCATACGTCTTACGTTCGTACGGATCGCCCGACGTCCTGCAGCTCACCGAGCTGCCCACCCCGGTGCCGGGGCACGGAGAGGTGCTGGTCCGCGTGCGCGCCACGTCCGTCCAGCCCTACGACTGGCACCTCATGCGCGGGGAGCCGCGCGTGTCCCGGCTGATGCCCGGCCCGCTGGGGCTGCGCGGGCCGAAGATCGCCGTGCTCGGCGCCGACGTCGCCGGGCAGGTCGAGGCCATCGGCCCCGGCGTCACCGGCTTCCGGCCCGGCGACGACGTGTTCGCCATGCCCCAGCAGGGCGGCTTCGGCGAGTACGTGTGCGTACCGGAGAAGGATCTCGCGCCGATGCCCGCGGGGTTGTCGTACGAGGAGGCGGCGGCGCTGCCGCTGGCCGCCGGGACCGCGCTGCTCGCGGTGCGCGACGTGGGCCGGGTGCGGCCGGGGCAGCGGGTGCTGGTCAACGGCGCGTCGGGCGGCGTCGGCACGTTCGCGGTGCAGCTCGCCAAGGCGTACGGGGCGCACGTCACCGGCGTGTGCGGCGAGCGGAACCTGGACCTGGTCCGGTCGCTCGGCGCCGACGAGGTCCTCGACCGGGCCAAGCAGGACTTCACCGGCCACGAGGGACGCTACGACGTGCTGGTGGACAACGCGGGCGGCCGTACGGGCGCCGAGTGCCGCAGGGCGCTCACCCGCAAGGGCGTCCACGTGCTCGTCGGCGGGCCGGGCGGGCGGTGGCTGCAGCCGGCCGGGCGCATGTTCGCGCTCCTGGCGGTGGCGCCGTTCGTGTCGCAGCGGGTGGCGCTGGTGGACGTGGTGGGCTGCAAGGAGATGGGCGCGAACCTGCGGACGCTGGCCGCGCTCGTCGAGGGCGGCGAGGTCAGGGTGGTGATCGACCGGCGCTTCCGGTTCGAGGAGATCCCCGAGGCGGTCCGCTACCAGGAGCAGGGACGCGTCACGGGCAAGGTCGTCGTCAGCGGATTGTCGTAGCCGTAGGACATGCTGGGCCGCATGACTGACGTGCTGCTGTTCCACCACGCGCTCGGGCTGACCCCGGGGGTGCTGGCCTTCGCCGACGAGTTGCGCGGGGCCGGGCACACCGTGCACGTGCCCGACCTCTACGAGGGCCGCGTCTTCGACGACCTGGAGGCGGGGGCCTCGCACGCGCAGGAGATCGGCTTCGGCACGCTCGTCGAGCGCGGGCGGGCCGTCGCCGAAGGGCTGACCCCGGAGCTGGTCTACGCCGGGTTCTCGCTGGGCGTGGTCCCGGCGCAGACGCTGGCGCGCACCAGGGCCGGGGCGAAGGGGGCGCTGCTGCTGGAGGCGTGCCTGCCCGCCGACGACTGGCCCGCCGAGGTGCCGGTCCAGGTCCACGGGATGGACGCCGACCCGTTCTTCGCGGGCGAGGGCGACCTCGACGCCGCCAGGGCGCTCGGCGCGGAGCTGTTCCTCTATCCGGGCGGGCGTCACCTGTTCGCCGACAGCAGCCTGCCCTCCTACGACGCGGGCGCGGCCAAGCTGCTCACCGAGCGGGCGCTGGCGTTCCTGCATCGAAAGATGTAGGCCGATCTCGTCAGCGCGCAGGAAGCCCGCCCACCAGGGAGTCAATAGCGTAGGAGACCTCAGCAGGCATGATCGAAATGAGGCTCCGTCATGGCTCCCGGCCGCAAGAACCTGTTCACCGGCCTCGCCGTCTTCGTCGGCGGGCTGCTGCTGTGGCAGTTCGGGCTCGATGTCGAGATCGTGGTGTTCAACCCGTCGAAGATCGGCGTGGTGATGATGGTGATCGGCGCGCTGGAGGCGCTGTGGGGCCTCTACCGGATGCGCGCCGAGTCCTGAGCCGCCGGTCCTGCACCGCCGTGGTCAGGGCGAAGCCGACCAGCCCGTTGACGTAGGCGACCAGGCCCAGCGCGATCCCCCTGATCTCCAGCACGTCCCACCGG
Source organism: Nonomuraea sp. NPDC023979 (assembly GCF_040639085.1). NCBI lineage: Bacteria > Bacillati > Actinomycetota > Actinomycetes > Streptosporangiales > Streptosporangiaceae > Nonomuraea > Nonomuraea sp. NPDC023979. The sequence goes on along the minus strand of NZ_JBEZZG010000043.1, from coordinate 33,564 downwards.
GTGACGACCAGCGCCACCAGGCCGAGGCCCAGCAGGGGTTGCAGCGGCAGCACCGCCACCGCCGTCAGGAGCCGGTTGCGGGCCAGGAAGTCACGCCCGCGCGCGAGGACGATCCAGGCCAAGACGGCGCACACGGCCAGGATCAGGACGAGCGTCGTCACCTCCATCTAGCCGCGCCTCCTCAGGAAGAGGACCGTCGCCACCCCGCCGGCGATCCAGACGAACATGATCGGCCAGAACGGCACCCCGCTCGCCACCCACGGGAACGGCGCCGGCGAGAAGCCGCCCCCGGGATCGGGCTCGTGGCCGTAGTCGGCGGCGAGTGCCACCACGAGCGTGACGACGACGGCGGCCATCTGCATGACGAACGCCCACGTCACCGGACGGCCGGCGCGGCGGGCGGGCGCGGCCTCCTCGTCCTGGCCCAGGATGCGGCGCAGCAGCTCGCCGGCCGTCGGGCGGTCGGCCGGCGACTTGGCCAGGCAGTCGGCCAGCACGTCCCGTACATCCTGCGGGACCCCGGTGAGGTCGGGCGGCTGGGTCAGGATGCGGTTGAACACCGCCGGGATGCTGTCCTGACCGAACGCCGGCCGGCCCGTCGCCGCGAACACCATCGACACGGCCCAGGAGAACACGTCCGACTCCGGCCCCACCGGCTCGCCGCCGAGCTGCTCGGGCGACATGTACGGCGGGGTGCCGACGACGGAGCTGGTCTGGGTCGCCGTCGCCTCCAGCACGCGGGCGATGCCGAAGTCGACCACCCGGGGCCCGTCGGGGCCGAGCAGCACGTTGCCCGGCTTGAAGTCGCGGTGCACGATCCCGGCCTGGTGGATGGCCTGCAGCGCGGCGGCGGTGGCGAGCATGAGACGGCGCAGCCCGCCTGCGTCGCGGGGGCCGTCGCGGCTGATGAGCTGCTGAAGCGACTCGCCGGGGATGTACTCGCTGACGATGTAGGGCCGGTCGCCGTCGACATCGGCTTCGAGCACCCGTGCCGTGCCGAACGAGCCGACGCTGCGGGCGGCGTCGAGCTCGCGGACGAACTGGCGGCGGTGCTCGGCGACGAGCCGGGCGTGCAGCACCTTGATCGCCACCGGCCGGCCTGACGGGTCGCGGCCGAGGTAGACGGCGCCCTGGCCGCCCTCGCCGAGCAGGGTCTCCACCCGGTAGGCGCCGACGCGCGCCGGGTCGGACTGGCTCAGGGGCCGGGGGGCGGAGACCATCCAGCTCTTATATCAAGATCCCCCCGGCGTGGGCAGGGCAATCGGCGAAGGGAGGCACCGGCAGGGCAATCGGAGAAGGGATACCCGCGGTGCGGCGGGCGGTGGTCAGCGCTTGCGGCCGAAGGCGAAGTAGGCGAGCGGGCCGGCGAAGTTGACGAAGACCGCCGCGCGCCAGGCCCGCTTGGAGCCCTTGATCTCGGCGGCGGGCCGGCGCTGGAGGTCGATCAGCGCCGCGCCCAGGAGGGCGAGCTGCGCGCCCGTGAGCGCGCCGATCGCCGTCCGCTGCCCTTTGCTCAGCTCACGCCACTGTTTCGCCATGAACGTGATGATAAATCACGCTATCGGATGGCGCAGAGCAGGCGGTTGTTGCCGCGCTGCCACAGCGTGCCGGTCTCGCTGAAGCCGGCCTCGCGCAGCGCCGTGACGTGGTGGGAGAGCAGGTTGGACTCCGAGCCGCGGTGGTCGGCGCCGGCGGTGGTCCGCTCGGCGTTGAGCGCGCTGAGGTCGGGGTCGGCGGCGACCGCGTCCCACCAGGCGCGCCAGTCCTCGGGGTGGTCGCCGGCGAAGACGCGCTCGGTCTGGGTGTCGTGGATGGCGCGTTCGAGGCGGGCCAGGCCGGGGGTGACGTCGTCGGAGTCGAGGTGGTCGCCGTTGAGCAGAAGACCGCCGGGCCGCAGCACGCTCGCGAGCTCGCCGTACATCGCGCGCAGGTCGGGCGGGGAGATCCAGTGCAGGGCGGTGGTGCTCACGGCGGCGTCGGCGGGGCGGTCGAGGCCGAGCGTGGCGGTCCAGCCGGGGGTGCGCAGGTCGGCGGCCACGAACGTCAGGTGCGGGTAGGCGGCGCGGCCGAGTCCGAGCAGCAGCGGGTCGGCGTCCACGGCGATCACCCGGGCCTTGGGCAGCCGCTCGACGAGCCGGGCGGACAGCGAGCCGGGGCCGCAGCCGAGGTCGATCACCAGGGGGTCGGGCCGGTCGAGCGCCTCCACGGCGTCGATCAGGGCGGTGAAGCGCTCCTCGCGGTCGGGCAGGTAGCCCGCCTGCTGGCGGTCCCAGCGCGCGAGCCAGGCGAGTGCGGCATCGTGGGTGAGCACAGTAGGTCTCCTTGTGACTGTCGTTTAAGCTTTCAGCAGTCACAGACTAGAGCGCAAAGGTGTAACTGGTCAATTGAACTTCAACAGTCACACGGACGGAGTGGTCCGGGTCGCCGTCGGGCTGGTCAACAGCCTGACCCCGGGCGAGCGGCGTGGCCGGCCCGCGCCGCCGCCCGCCGACACCGCCGCGGCGGCCACCGAGGGGCTGCGCGTCGGCTATCCGAGCCACCGCCCGGCGACCGAGGCCGAGGCGGCCGAGCTGGTCGCCGTCGCGCTGCGGCTGCGGGAGGTCTTCGAGGCCGTGGCGGCGGACGACGTGGACACGGCGGCGCTGCGGGTCAACGCGCTGCTGGAGGAGTCGCGGGCCAGGCCGATGCTGCAGCGGCACGACGGCGAGCCGTGGCACCTGCACTTCCACGGCACCGGCGGCACGATGGCGGGCGACTGGGCGGCGAGCTGCGCCACCGGGCTGGCGCTGGTGCTGGGGAGCGAGTTTCACGACCGGCTCGGGGTGTGCACCGCGCCGCACTGCGATCGGGTCTACGTGGACGTCTCGCGTAACGGAACGCGCCGGTTCTGTTCAACTCCTTGCCAGAACCGGGTCAAGACCGCGGCATTCAGAGCGCGCAGCAAGACTGTCTAGCCCGACACATCCGGAAATATCATCCCGGCCTGGAGTGCCAGCCAGGAAAGAGGACGCGAATAAGGCTCGTGCGCCCTTCTGACGTGCCAGAATGGCGCCACTGTGACCCCCTCCCCACCATTCCCCGTGAACCTGGTCGGCATGTCGAACGGCGACGTGCTGATGCTGCCTGCCGTGTGGCCGGTGCGCCTCACTCCCGAGCAGCGGCGCCAGCTCGTGGAGCGGCTGCTCGACGCCGAGACCGAAGAGCTGGGTGTCGATCCGTGACGGATCCCCCTGCTCCAGCTCCCCGGGGGCGGCCCGGGGAGCTGGAGCCCGCTTTGTGATGTATTGACGTCCCCCACGTCACAAAGGTTCACACAAGTCTATAAATGGCCATCTCCGCTGAGAAATCAGGCGGCACCCGACAAGTCCGCATGCTTGTCGCGTTCTATCTGGGCCTGGAGGATCTCCTGCCGCTCGTCGCTGATCCTGCGCGTCAGGATCATGTACGCCTCCAGCACCTTGGCGTAGGACCGCCGTGCCTCGTCGAGCTGTTCGGCCAGCATGAGCGCCCGGTCGGCATCGCCCTCGCGCCGGGCCTCGGCCAGCATGGCCCCTGCGTCGTCGACGATCTGCTCGGCCCGTTGCCGGGTCCGGCGCAACACTTCGGAGCACTCGAAGAGCTCTCCCAGTCGCGCTGAGGAAACGATGAACTCTGCCGTGTGCACGGCCGACCCGTTGCCTGCCGTCCGCCGGAGATCTGTTTCCATACCCGCCACCTCCACCGTCAAAGGTTGCCTCACTGTAGACGCGCAATCGCGATCCGTGGATCACGCTCGGATTCTGGAGGTACGGGTCTGTGCCCCCGGAGGACTTCTCTTCTCCCGAGGGGGAAAACAGCGCCCCTGAAGCCGATTCGGTGGGGGTCAAATACGACGCTTAGTCGTCTTACCTGGGTTTATCGAGTGAATGCGGCAATCGTCCGGCTGAGTAAATCAGGGGCACCAAGACTGGCGATCGCCCACGCCGCCGGGGCCGGCGGTCACATACTGATACGAGGCGGATGCGGATGGTGACGCTCCGGGGTGCGGGTTGGTGGTGGCCATGGTGAAGGACGACACGGTGGACGTGAGCATCGTCATCCCCGCCCGCAACTGCAGGCCGTACCTGGACCGGTGCCTCACCTCGGCGCTCGTGCAGCGGGTGGCCGCGGAGATCGTCGTGGTCGACGACGGCTCCACCGACGGGACGGCCGAGCTTCTCGGCCTCTACGCCGAATACCACCGTGACCGCTTCAAGGTGATCCGGCTCGAAGGCTCGGGTGGCGCGGGCCGCCCCCGCAACGTCGGGCTCGACCACGCGGCGGGCCGCTACGTGTTCTTCTGCGACGCCGACGACTACCTCGGCCCCGAGGCGCTGGAGCGCATGGTGGCCGTGGCCGACGCCAACGGCTCCGACATCGTGCTCGGCAAGATCGTCGGGCACGGGCGGCGGGCCCCGGCGTCGATGTTCCACCACAACGCCGACCGCGCCGAGCTGGGCGCCAGCGCCGTCTACAACAGCCTGAGCTGCTTCAAGCTGTTCCGCAAGGAGATGCTGGAGCGCCACCGGATCAGGTTCCGAGAGGGCCTGCTGGTCGGCGAGGACATCTACTTCACCGTGCACGCCTACTGCCACGCGGGCACGATCTCGGTGGTCGCCGACTACGACTGCTACCACCTGGTGGCCAGGGCCGACGGCAGCAGCATCATGCAGCAGCCCGACAGCCGCGACCCGCTGGCCTGGCTGCACATGATCCGCGGGCCGATCGGGCTCATGACCGACCACGTCCCGCCGGGGCCGCTCCGCGACCATCTGCTGCTGCGCCACTTCAGGCTCGACGTGTTCGCGCAGCTCGGCGCACCCTTCCTGGAGGCGGGGGAGGTGCGGCGCAAGGAGATCGCGCAGGCCGTGGCCGGGCTGTGCGACCAGTGGCTCACGCCGGGCGTCTACCGGGGGCTGACCGGCACCGACCGGCAGCGGCTGGCGGCGCTCGGCGACGTGGACCGGCTGGCGCGGCTGGCCGATCTGGAGGGCGCCACCGTGCGCCGGAAGCTGACCGGGCTGTGCTGGGACGGCGACCGGCTGGCGGTCACGGTGGCGGTCGACCTGGAGGGCATCGGCGTGCCCGACGCGGTGTCGCTGGTGCTGCGCACCCGGGACGACCCCCGGCGCGAGCTGGTGGTGCGCGCCCGGCCGGGCGATCCGGGCGAGAGCGCCGAGCCCGGCCGCCGCTACACCGCCCGGGTCGACGCGCGGGCGCTCGGCTCCGGGATCTGGGACGTGCGCGTGTCGGCCGAGCGCGAGGGCGTGCTGCGCACCGGCAGGCTGGGCGCCGACCGCGACGGCGCCCTGGTGCTCCCGGCGCCCCGGCTGATCGGTGCGGCGGCGGTGCTGCCGTACTTCACGCGCGACAACGGCAACCTCAGCGTCGACGTCGGCGGCTACGTGGTGGGGGTGCCGGGGAGCGTGCGCATCACCAGGACCAGGTGGTCGCTCGGGCGGCGGCTGGTGATCGACGGCGAGATCACGGTCGCCGGCGGTGTGCCGCCCGAGGAGGCCGTGCGGCGGCTGGTGTGGCGCGAGCGCGGCAGCGGGCGCGAGCGCGCCGACGTGGTGGCGGCGCTGCCCGGCGGCGGCTTCGTGGCCCGGCCGGCGGTGGGCAGGCTGCCGCCCGGCACCTGGGACGCCTACCTGGAGCTGGACCTGGGCGGCCCGCCCGCGCGGTTCAGGATCGAGACCGAGGCCGCGACGGTCGCCGCGCCGCGCCGCTGGCTGGGCGGGATCGCGCTGCTGAGCGTCCGCCCGTACGCGACGTCCGGCAAGGGCCGGTTGAGCACGGTGGTGCGGCAGCTCAGCGCGCGGGCGGTGATCCGAAGAATCATGCGCTAATGCCATCCATATGCAGGTGCAAGACGATGACCTAAAGTAGGTACGTTTGTTCACCTGCATCCGGAGGCTGGTCGTGCACGTCCCCGATGGCTTCTTCAACGCAGCAGTGTCCGTGTCGGCCGGGGTGGTGGCCGCCGCGGGAGTCGCGGTCTGCCTGCGCGGCGCCCGGCGCGAGCTCGACGACCGCACCGCGCCCATGGCCGGGCTGGTGGCCGCCTTCATCTTCGCCGTCCAGATGCTCAACTTCCCCGTCGCGGCCGGGACCAGCGGCCACCTGCTCGGCGGGGCGCTGGCGGCGATACTCGTCGGACCCTACACAGGCGTCCTGTGCATGGCCGTGGTGCTGATCGTGCAGGGGCTGTTCTTCGCCGACGGCGGGCTCACCGCGCTGGGCGTCAACATCACGCTCATGGGCCTGGTGACCGTGCTCGTCGGCTGGGGCGTCTTCCGGGCGATCACCAGGGTCGCGCCGGGGCGGGGCGGGGTGACCGCCGCCGCGTTCGTCGCCTCGCTGCTGTCGGTGCCGGCCTCCGCGCTGGTGTTCACCGTGCTGTTCTGGGTCGGCGGCACCGCGCCGATCGAGCTCGGCACGGTCGCGGCCGCGATGGGCGGCGTGCACGTGCTCATCGGCATCGGCGAGGGCCTGATCACCGCGCTCACCGTCGGCGCCGTCCTCGCGGTCCGGCCCGACCTGGTGTACGGCGCGCGGGGCCTGTCCAGGCCGCTGGAGCTGCGCGGCGCCGACGGCACGACCATCGTGGGCCAGGAGCCCGAGACCGCCGGGCGGCCGGCGCCCGCCCGGGGCGGCAAGCCGTTCGTGCTCGGCGCGCTCGGCGTCACGCTGGTGCTGGCCGGGCTGGTGTCGTCCTACGCCTCGGCCGACCCCGACGGGCTGGAGTCGGTGGCCGAGGAGAAGGGCTTCCTGGGGCAGGCGGCCGACCACCTGTTCGGCACCTGGGCGCTGGCCGACTACGGTGAGGTCGGCGGCATCCCCGTGGGCGTCGCGGGAATCATCGGCGTCGGCATCACCCTGCTCGTCGCCGGGGTCGTGGCCTGGGCCGCGCGCGGGCGCGACCGCACACGGGTCTGAGTCGGGAGGCGGTGGAGCCGGTGGGATCGGGGCACGCGCACCGGCTCTACCTGCCGGGCGGCTCGCGGGTGCACCGGCTGCCCGCGCAGTGCAAGCTGCTCGCCGTCCTGTGCTTCGCCCTGGTGGTGGTGGCCACGCCGCGCGAGCGGTTCTGGGCCTTCGCCGCGTACGCGCTGCTGCTGGCCGGGGTGGCGGCCGTGGCCAGGCTCCCGGTCGCGTACGTGCCGAGGCGCATGGTGGTCGAGCTGCCGTTCGTGCTGTTCGCGTTCCTGATCCCGGTCATCGGGCTGGGGGAGCGGACCGTGGTGCTCGGGATGTCGCTGAGCGTGCCGGGGCTCTGGGCGGCCTGGAACATCCTGGCCAAGGCGACGCTCGGCGTGGTGGCCTCGATCCTGCTGGCGGCGACGACCGAGCCGAGGGCGCTGCTGCTCGGGGCGCAGCGGCTGCGGGTGCCGGGGCTGCTGGTGCAGATCGCCATGTTCATGCTGCGCTACCTGGACGTGATCATGGATGAGATGCGGCGGATGCGGGTCGCCCGGGAGTCGCGCGGGTTCGAGGCGCGCAACCTGCGGCAGGCCCCGGTGATCGCGCGGTCGGCGGGGGCGCTGTTCATCCGGTCGTACGAGCGCGGCGAGCGGGTGCATCTGGCGATGCTCAGCCGCGGCTACAGCGGCCAGATGCCGATAATTGACGATATTTCGGCATCTGCCGTGCAGTGGGGGGCCGCACTCGCCCTCCCCGCCGCGGCCCTGGCAGTTCTGGGGCTCTCCCTATGACGCGACCCACGGTCAACTCCCTCGAAGTCAGCCGCCTCGCCTACGCCTACCCCGACGGCACGCAGGCCCTCTACGGCGTGGACCTGACGATCCGGCGCGGCGAGCGGGTGGCGCTGCTCGGCCCCAACGGCGCCGGCAAGACCACGCTCGTCATGCACCTCAACGGCATCCTGACGGCCGGGCACGGCACGGTGACGGTCGCCGGCACGCCGGTGCGCCGCGACACGCTCAAGGAGATCAGGCAGCGCGTCGGCCTGGTCTTCCAGGACCCCGACGACCAGCTCTTCATGCCCACCGTGCGCGACGACGTGGCGTTCGGCCCGGCCAACTCGGGGCTGCGCGGCGAGGAGCTGGAGGCCGTGGTCAAGAGCGCGCTGGAGCGCGTCGGCATGCTGGAGGCCGCCGACCGGCCGCCGCACCACCTGTCGTTCGGCCAGCGCCGCCGGGTCGCGGTGGCGACCGTGCTGGCGATGGAGCCGGAGATCCTGGTGCTCGACGAGCCGTCGTCCAACCTCGACCCGGCGGCCCGCAGGGAGCTGGCCGAGATCCTGCGCTCGCTGGACGTGACCGTGCTCATGGTCACCCACGACCTGCCGTACGCGCTGGAGCTGTGCGAGCGCTCGCTCATCCTGTCGGACGGGGTGATCGCCGCCGACGGGCCCACCCGCGAGCTGCTGGCCGACGAGGCGCTGCTGGCCCGCCACCGGCTGGAGCTGCCTTACGGGTTCGCCATCCCGGGCTGAGGCGGCACGTGGATGAGCACCAGGCGGTCGCCCGCCCGCAGCTCGGCGGCCTCAGGATCGGTGTAGTTGAGCATCCGGCCGTCGCGCACCACGGCCACCGCGATCTCCTCGCCGCGGGCTGGCGGGCCGCCCACCTCGTCGGCGCGCACCGGCCGCTCGTACAGGTCCAGGCCCTTGCCGTACACGAGCAGGTCCTCGATCAGCGCGCTGACGGCGGGGCTCTGGGTGGCGACGCCGAGCATGCGGCCGGCCGCCTCCGAGGAGGTGATCACCACGTCGGCGCCGCTCTGCCGGACCAGGGGGTCGTTCTCGGCCTCGCGGACGGCGGCCACGATCGTCGCGCCCGGGTTGAGGCTGCGGGCGGTGAGCGTGACCAGGGCGGTCGTGTCGTCGCGCCGGGTGGCGATGATCACCTCGCGCGCCTGTCTGATCCCGGCGAGGTCGAGGATGTGGCTGCGGCTGCCGTCGCCGGTGATCCCGGCGAAGCCGTGGGCCGACGCCTCGGCGACGACGCCCGGATCGGGGTCGACCACGACGATCGACTCCTTGGGGCAGCCGTTCTCCAGCAGCGTGCGGCTCGCGGCGCGGCCCTTGGTGCCGTAGCCGACGATCACCGTGTGGTCGCGCAACCTGCCCCTCCAGCGTTCGATGAGTATGGCCTCGCGGGTGCGCCGGGTGAGCACCTCCAGCGTGGTGCCCACGAGCACGACCAGAAAGGCGATCCGCAGCGGCGTGACGGCGACGATGTTGACGACCCGGGCCGCCGTGCTGACCGGGGTGATGTCACCGTAGCCGGTCGTGGAGATCGACACGGTCACGTAGTAGAGGGCGTCGAGCAGGCTGACGTCGCCGTCGGCGCTGTCGCGGTAGCCGTCGAGATCCACCGCTACCAGCACGAACATGGCGAGCAGCATCGCCAGGGCGATCGCCATCCGGCGCAGTACGGCGCGCAGCGGGCTGAGACGGGCCTCGGGCAGGCGGACACCCCGTGCCGGCTCATCCTCATGCATACCGGTGATCGTAGTTTGTGCGTGCCCGGTATCAGGGCAAGGGGAAGTACAGTGGCTCATCGAGGAGGGGCCAAATGAAGCTGCGGCTTGCGCGACACGCCCTCGGTGACGCCGTGGTGGTGGCCGTTGCGGGGGAGCTCGATCTGTTCACCGCACCGTTCCTCCGTGACGAGGTGCGCGACGCGATCAAGCAGGACAGCGCCCGGCTCGTGCTCGACCTCCAGCAGCTGTCGTTCATGGACTCCAGCGGGCTCTCGGTGCTCATCGAGGCCTGGCGGCTGGCCACCGGCGAGGGCGGCGGGGTGTCGCTGGCGGCCCCTCAGGCGCCTGTGGCGCGCATCCTGCGCACGACCGGGCTCGACCGGCGGATCAAGGTCTATTCGGATGTGGACAGCGCCGTGGGGGGAATTTAACCGCCCCCGAGTAGAACTTCATTCGGTAGCCGGGTTAGGGTCCGTGCTATGGACGTGAACGGATCCGCAGCAATCATCTCCGGCGGTGCGAGCGGCCTCGGCGAGGCCACCGCCCGCGAGCTGGCCCGCGCCGGCGCCACCGTGGTCATCGCCGACCTCAACGAGGAGCGCGGCAAGGCCCTGGCCGACGAGCTCGGCGGGGTCTTCGTCAAGACCGACGTGTCGGACGACGAGCAGGTGCAGGCCGCCGTGGACGCGGCCGTCGCCACCGGCAAGCCGCTGCGCGTGCTGGTCAACAGCGCCGGCATCGGCTGGGCCGAGCGCACCGTCAACCGCAACGGCGAGCCGCACAACCCGGCGACCTACCGCAAGGTCATCGAGGTCAACCTGATCGGCACGTTCAACCTCATGCGCATCGGCGCGGCGGCCATCGCCAAGACCGAGCCGGTCGACGAGGACGGCCAGCGCGGCGTGGTGATCAACACCGCGTCCGTGGCCGCGCTGGAGGGACAGACCGGTCAGCTCGCCTACAGCGCCTCCAAGGGCGGCATCGTCGGCATGACCGTGCCCGCCGCCCGCGACCTGGCCGCCATCGGCGTCCGGGTGAACACGATCTGCCCCGGCATCATCGACACCCCCATCTACGGCTTCTCGGGCAACGCCGAGGAGTTCAAGGCCAAGCTGGTGGCGCCGGTCGTGTTCCCCAAGCGCATGGGCCGCGCCGGCGAGTTCGCCCACCTGGTGCGCTCCCTGGTGGCGAACGACTACATGAACGCCGAGGTCATCCGCTTCGACGGCGGCATCCGCTTCCAGCCCAAGTAGGAGGGCCCGTGTCCGACGAAGTGCTCGTCGAGGAGTCCGGCGGCGTCGCCGTGCTCACCATCAACCGCCCCAAGGCGCGCAACGCCGTCAACGGCGCGGTGGCCCGGGGCATCGCCGAGGCGCTGGACGCGCTCGACGCCCGCCCCGACGTCTCCGCGTACGTGCTGACCGGCGCGGGCGGCACCTTCTGCGCGGGCATGGACCTGAAGGGGTTCCTGACGGGCGACATGCCGGTCGTGGAGGGACGCGGCTTCGGCGGCCTGACCGAGTCGCCGCCGAAGAAGCCGATCGTCGCGGCCGTCGAGGGCTACGCGCTGGCGGGCGGCTTCGAGCTGGCCCTGTCGTGCGACGTGATCGTGGCCTCGTCGGAGTCCACGTTCGGCCTGCCGGAGCCCAAGCGCGGCCTGGTGGCCGGGGCGGGCGGCATCATGCGCCTGCCGAGGCGGATCGCGTACCACGTGGCGATGGAGATGGCGCTGACCGGCGACCACTACCCGGCCTCGCGGCTGTACGAGCTGGGCCTGGTCAACCGGATCACCGAGCCGGGACAGGCGCTGGAAGGCGCGCTGGAGCTGGCTCGCAAGATCGCCGCGAACGCGCCGCTGGCGCTCGCCGCGACCAAGAAGGTGATCATCGAGTCGCAGGACTGGCCGCTCGACGAGATGTTCAAGCGGCAGGGCGCGATCATCAACCCGGTGTTCGGCTCCAAGGACGCGATGGAGGGCGCGGCGGCCTTCGCCGAGAAGCGCGCTCCGCAGTGGAAGGGCGAATAGCCCGCGGACGACCCAGCCCCCTCCCGCCCGGGAGGGGGCTTTTCACGCACTCGGGCCGGTTCGTACGTACGGTAAAAAGGGAGTCGTCCACCTGGGAGAGCGCATGAGCGACTATTCGAGGTCCCCGTTCGAGTCGGCCAAGCGCGGCGCGGGGGCGCTGCTGTCGGGCGCGCTGGCCGCGTTCCTCCTGATGGTGGGCCTGCTCGCGGTCATGTGGGCGGTGGAGATCGTCGACTACTTCATGTTCGGCGCCCTGGACGGCTTCGGCATCGTCGGCTGGGAGCCGGCGGGACTGTCGGGGATCTTCTTCGCGCCGTTCCTGCACATCGGCTTCGGGCACCTGATCGCCAACTCGCTGCCGCTGCTGGTCCTCGGGTTCCTGGCCGCGCTGCGCGGCATCGGCAAGTTTCTGCTGGCCAGCCTGCTGATCATCGTCATCGGCGGCGTGGGCACCTGGTTCACCAGCCCCGACGTGGTCACCGTGGGCGCCAGCGGGCTGGTGTTCGGCTACTTCGGCTACATCCTGGCCCGGGGCCTGTTCGACCGGCTCCTGCTCGACATCGTCATCGCGATCGGCGTCGGCATCGCCTACTGGTCGATCCTCGCGGGCGTGCTGCCCAATCAGCCGGGGATCTCCTGGCAGGGCCACCTGTTCGGGCTGGTCGGCGGTGTGGTGGCGGCCTGGGTGCTGCGCAGGCAGCAGCCCAGGCCACTCGTCTGACGTCGCAGGCTAGAGGCGCTCGACCACGTGGTCGATGCAGGCCGTCAGGGCCTCGACGTCGGCCGGGTCGATCGCCGGGAACATCGCCACCCGAAGCTGGTTGCGGCCCAGCTTGCGGTAGGGCTCGGTGTCGACGATGCCGTTGGCGCGCAGCACCTTGGCCACCTCGGCGGCGTCGACGGAGTCGGCGAAGTCGATGGTGCCGACCACCTGCGAGCGGAACTCGGGGGCCGCGAACGGCGTCGCGAAGGACGACTTGTCGGCCCAGGTGTAGAGGCGCTGCGCCGAGTCGGCCGTGCGGGACGTGGTCCAGGCCAGGCCGCCGTTGCCGTTCATCCAGTCGAGCTGGTCGGCCAGCAGGAACAGCGTGGCCACGGCCGGGGTGTTGTAGGTCTGGTCCTTGGCCGAGTTGTCGATGGCGATCGGCAGGCTGAAGAACTCCGGCACGTAGCGGCCCGAGCCCGCGATCTCCTCGACCCTGGCCAGGGCGCGCGGCGACATGATCGCGATCCACAGGCCGCCGTCGGAGGCGAAGCTCTTCTGCGGGGCGAAGTAGTAGACGTCGGTCTCCGACACGTCGACGGGCAGGCCGCCGGCGCCGGAGGTGGCGTCGACCAGCACGAGCGCGTCGTCGCCGCCGACCCGCTGGATCGGCATGGCCACGCCGGTGGAGGTCTCGTTGTGGGTGAGGGCGTAGACGTCGATCCCGTCCTCGGCGACCGCCTCGGGGTGGGTGCCGACCTCGGACTTGATGACCGAGGGCTCGCCCAGCCACGGGGCCTTCTTGGCCACGGTCGCGAACTTCGAGGAGAACTCGCCGAACGACAGGTGCTGCGACCGGTCGCGGATCAGCCCGAAGGCGGCGATGTCCCAGAAGGCGGTGGTGCCGCCGTTGCCGAGCACGACCTGGTAGCCCTCGGGCAGCGAGAACAGGTCGGCCAGGCCGGAGCGCACGCGGCCGACGAGGTTCTTGACCGGCTTCTGGCGGTGCGAGGTGCCCATGAGGCTCGCCCCGGAGGCGGCGAGGGCGGCCAGTTGCTCGGTGCGCACCTTCGAGGGCCCGCAGCCGAAGCGGCCGTCGGCGGGCTTGATGTCAGCGGGAATCACGATGTCAGCCACCAGACAAGGGTATCCAGCCGCCGAGATTCCCTGGTCCCGGGTCCGGATGCTGAGAAATGGTGAAACGACCACCCCTTGGAGCGTGGGAGGGCTCCGGCGGGGGCGGCTGGACACATCACTCCATGAGATTTACGGCAGTATGTCGACAAAGGAGTGGATCGTCGGGGGGCGACCGCCAGGGAGCGACGCATGGCCGATGTCCGCACGTTCCTCCGGCACCTGTTCGGCAGGCTCATCCGGCGACCCGCCCCCTGGCGGCGCGACCGGTCGCTGCCGCAGGTGTCGGTGTTCCTGACGGGTGAGGGCGACCTGGAGCCGCTCATCGTGCCCGACGGGCAGCCGGTGCCCTATTTCTCGCCGGCCGTCTACTCGGGCGTGCCCGACCTGGTGAAGCAGGCGGTGGCCAAGCTCGGCGAGCGCACCGGACCGCGCGGGCTGCCGAGGATCAGGTTCCAGCTCACCGGCTTCGTGCTGCTGGTGCTGCGCCGGCGGGAGCTCGGCGAGGTGGCCATCCCCGACATGGAGCGGGCGCTGGCCGAGGACCGGCCGGGCCGGGGCGGGCCCCCTGACGACCGCCCGAGGGTGGTCATGCTCGACTACCTGGGCAGGTCGCTGACCGGCTGGATCCCGGCGGCGTCGGTGATCGGCACCTGGCTCGGCCAGGCGACCACGCTGCTGGCGTGGGGGGTGAGCGTCGCGGCCGGCGTCGTGGTGGCCGTCGGGCACGCGGCCGTGCTGGCCCGCACCCACGTGCGCAGCTCGTGGTTCCGCAAGCAGGCGGCGCAGCAGCGCACGCCGTGGGAGCGGCTGCCCGCGTACGCGAGCAGGCTGGCCGCCAGGGCGTCGGACGAGGAGCTGGAGCGTCTGCTGGTCGGCGCCTTCCTGGAGGACCTCAGGCAGGCGTACAGGCGCCGCAGGCTGTTCCTGTGGCCCGCGTGGGCGCGTGCCTACCACTGCGTGCTCTACCTGAAGGGCGTCACGGCCGCCGACACGGCCGCGGCGGCGTTCCTCGGCCGCCTGCACGAGGTGCGCGAGCGCAACGCGCAGTGGGACCCGCTGCTCGTCGTCACCTCCGGCCCCGAGTCGCCCGGGCTGGTGCGCGACGTGCGCACGGTGCGCGTCACGGGCGCGGACGGCGACGAGGAGGCGCACCACGAGTGGCTGCGCCGGGTCAGCCACCGGCACGGGCCCGCGTACCTGGTGATCGAGGGCGTCGACCTCACGGCCGGGGACGACCGGCGGGCGGCCCCGCTCGCGCCGGTGGCGGGGCACAAGCGGGTGCGCGCCTACTGGACGATCATGGTGGCGCTGCTGGTCGTGCCGCTGATCGCGTCCGGCCTGTACGTGTGGAACTCCGCCATGACCTACTGCCAGGCCCCCGACGTGCTGCGGGACGAGCTCGGCGAGTGCGTCGGCATCAGCGACGGCGGCTACGTCTTCCACGACCGGCTGAAGACCCCCATCGCCCGCATCGCGGCCGAGAACGTCAAGGCCGTCGACAGCGGCCGCTACGTGGAGATCGTCTACATCGGCCCGATGACCGGCGCGCCGGACGCCCTGCTGGCGGGCTCCCACGGCGAGCTGTACGGGATCGCCGCCTACCAGCAGGACTACAACGCCCAGAGCGGCGACCGGCCCAAGATGCGCGTGCTGCTCGGCAACCCCGGCAAGGCGTTCAGGAAGTCCGTGACGCTCGCCCGGCAGGTCGTCGACCGGCTGGAGTCGGGCGCGCCGATCGTCGGCGTGATCGGCATGGCGCAGAGCCGCGCGGTCAACCAGGAGGCCATCGCGGTGCTCAACACCGCCGGGCTGCCCGTCATGGTCACCGTCGGCACCGCCGACGAGCTCGGCCAGCACGAGCGGGTGCCGTCGCCGTACTTCTTCCGCATGGCCGCCAACAACGGGCGCGAGGCCAGGGCGTCGGCGGCGTGGGTCAGGGCGGGCACCGGCGGGCTGCCCGCCGCCAAGAAGGTGACGCTGCTGGAGGACGTCACCGAGGGCGACCTCTACAGCGCCGACCTGGCCGCCGGCTTCCGCGACGCCTTCGGCGAGGCCGGCGTCACCAGCCTGTCGTACACGGGCGGGCGTCAGCTCAAGGCCCAGGTGAAGAAGGCGTGCGCGGGCAAGCCCGACCTCATCTACTACACCGGCAGGGGCGACGACTTCGTCACCTTCGTCCAGGGCGTCGACGAGGGGTGCAGCCAGTCCCGCATCCACCACGTGCTGGCCTCCGACGACGTCACCAAGTACGTCCAGGACAACCACCAGAGGCTTAAGGACCACCCCAACCTGCGCCTGCACTACGTCACGCTGGCGTGGGAGAAGGTCTGGGACCACGTCACGGGCGGCGAGGGCCAGGGAGGAAAAGCCCAGATCGGGCGCATCCAACGGCTGATCGGCAAGGACGCGCAGCCGTCGCGGCTGCACGCGATGCTCGCCCACGACGCCGCGCTCGCCCTCGGGCTCGCGATCGCCGCCGCCCCCGGCCCGGTGCCGGACAAGGGCACGGTCCTGTTCGGGCTGAGCACGATGGGCACGCAGTACGGGACCACCGGGGTGATCGAGTTCACCGGTGGCAGGGAGCTGCACGAGTCGGCCGGCAAGCCGGTCATGCTCATCCAGGTGGGCCAGGAGCCGAAGCTCGTCGGCGTGTGCGGCAGGCTCACCGAGGTGGGGCCGAGCCTGGCCGACTGCCCCGACCGCGCCCTGCGCGGGGCGGACGACGCGAACGGCCCGCCGGTCGGACCGGCGGGCCGTCAGGGAGGGCGTCAGATGGTGCCGGCGACCTCGGCGGCGCCGGGCACGTCGCTGAGCGGACGCGACGCGGGGCCGATGTAGTTGGCGCTCGGGCGCACCAGCCTGCCCGTGAGCTTCTGCTCCAGGATGTGCGCGGCCCAGCCGGCCGTGCGGGCGCAGGTGAACATCGAGGTGAACATGTGCGAGGGCACCTCGGCGAAGTCCAGGACCACGGCGGCCCAGTATTCGACGTTGGTGGCCAGCACCCGGTCGGGCTTGCGGGCGTGCAGCTCCTCCAGGGCCGCCTGCTCAAGGGCCGCGGCGACCTCGTAGCGAGGCGCGTCGAGCTCCTTGGCGGTGCGGCGGAGCACGCGGGCCCGCGGGTCCTCGGCGCGGTAGACGCGGTGTCCGAAGCCCATGAGCCTGTTGCCCTTGTCGAGCTCGCTCTGCACGTACTTCTTGGCGTCGCCGAGCTGCTCGACGCCCTCGATCATGTGCAGCACGCGCGCCGGGGCGCCGCCGTGGAGCGGGCCCGACATGGCGCCGACCGCACCGGACAGCGCCGCGGCCACGTCCGCGCCGGTGGAGGCGATGACGCGGGCGGTGAAGGTGGAGGCGTTCATGCCGTGCTCGGCGGCGGAGGTCCAGTACGCGTCGATGGCCTTGACATGCTTGGGGTCAGGCTCACCGCGCCAGCGGACCATGAAACGCTCGACGATGGTCTTGGCCTCGTCGACCCGGCTCTGCGGCACCATCGGCAGGCCGAGGCCACGCGCCGACTGCGCCACGAAGGACAGGGCCATCACGGAGGCGCGGGCGAGCTGGTCGCGCGCCTCCTCGTCGCTGATGTCGAGCAGCGGCTTGAAGCCGTAGGCGGGGGCCAGCATGGCCAGCGCGCTCTGCACGTCGACTCGGATGTCACCGGAATGGACAGGGATGGGGTACGGCTCCGCCGGGGGCAGGCCCGGCTGGAACTTGTTGTCGACCAGCAGGCCCCACACATGCCCGAAGGGCACACGGCCGACCAGCTCCTCGATGTCGACGCCCCGGTATCGAAGGGCGCCCCCTTCTTTGTCCGGTTCCGCGATCTCGGTCTCGAAAGCTACGACGCCTTCGAGGCCGGGTTTGAAGTCGGACATTCTCGGCCGCCTCCCTTTCTTGCCATGTTCCGGCAATGCCTTGATGTCGAGATACCGGCCAGTCAATTTAACCCCCTCCCAGGTCGTGCTCGGTCTCGGGACCCGCCGGTAGGCCATAACCGCTGGTAGGGGGCGCTGTGTGGGATCTGCCACCAAGCACGCGAGAATACCGTCTCGTGGATGCCACCTCGCGCCCGCCCTCCTTGGCGGGGCTTCGCCGGACCTATGAGGGCGAACCGTTGCTCGAAGCCGCCGTCGCCGCCGATCCGATCGCGCAGTTCACCGTCTGGTTCCAGGACGCGCTCGACGCCGGCCTGCCCGAGCCCAACGCCATGGTGCTCGCCACCGCCTCCGCGGGGGGCCGGCCGAGCGCCAGGACCGTGCTGCTCAAGGGCTACGACGAGCGCGGTTTCGTCTTCTACACCAACTACGAGTCCCGCAAGGGCCGCGACCTGGCGGAGAACCCGAGGGCGTCGCTGCTGTTCCCGTGGCATCCGCTGCGCCGTCAGGTGCGGGTGGAGGGCTCGGTGAAGAGGCTGTCGGCCGAGGAGTCGGCCGCCTATTTCAACGCCAGGCCGTACGGCTCGCGCATCGGCGCGTGGGCGTCGCGCCAGTCGGCGGTGGTGCGGTCGCGGGAGGAGCTGGACGCCCGCTACGAGGAGCTGGCGGCGCGCTGGCCGGACGATCCGCCGGTGCCCGACTTCTGGGGCGGCTTCCGGGTGACGCCGGTGGAGGTGGAGTTCTGGCAGGGGCAGCTCGACCGGATGCACGACCGGCTGCGTTACCGGCGTACGCGGCCGGGGTGGGAGTTGGAGAGACTTGCCCCTTAATGTGCCTTAAGTGACATTCGGGGATTTCGTCAAGCGTCACCTGGTCGACACCCGGCCGCTGTCCGTGCCCGCCTACCGGCGCCTCTGGATCGGCCAGGCCGTCTCCCACGTCGGCCTCGGCGCCACCGTCGTGGCCGTCAGCCAGCAGGTCTACGACCTGACCGGCTCGTCGTTCTGGGTCGGCATGCTGGGCCTGGCCAACCTGATCCCCCTGGTGATCTTCGGGCTGTGGGGCGGGGCCGTCGCCGACGCCGTCGACCGGCGCAAGCTCCTCGTCGCCGGCTCCGCCGTCGCCTGGGTGAGCACGATGCTCATCCTGATCCAGGCGCTGGTCGGCGTCCCCAACGTGTACGTGCTGCTGGCGACCGTGGCCGTGGGCGCCGCCGGCTTCGCCGTCAGCTCCTCCACCCGGGGCGCCATCATCCCCCGGCTGCTCCCGGCCGAGCTGGTGCCCTCGGCCAACGCGCTCAACTCGCTCGTCTACAGCATCGGCGCCGTCGCCGGGCCGATGATCGGCGGCATCCTGCTCACCGAGGGCGGCTACGCGGCCGCCTACGCCGTGGACGCCCTGCTGTTCACCGCCAGCCTCTACGCCGCCTTCCGGCTGCCCGCGCTGGCACCCCAGGGCGAGGTGTCCCGGCCCGGCTGGCGGTCCGTGGCCGAGGGGCTCCGCTTCATCGCCACCAGCCCGGTGCTGCTCATGTCGTTCGTCGTCGACATCATCGCCATGGTGTTCGCGCTGCCCAGAGCCCTGTTCCCGGAGCTCGTCGACCTGCGTTTCGGCGGCGACCTGAACGTCCTGGGCTGGCTGGTGGCCTCCATGGCGGCCGGGTCGGTCATCGGCGGGCTGTTCTCCGGCTGGGTCACCCGGGTCACCCGCCAGGGCCTGGCGCTCACGGCCGTCATCGCCGTGTGGGGGCTCGCGGTCGCCGCCGCCGGGCTCGCCCAGCAGCTCTGGCTCGTGCTGCTGTTCATGGCCGTCGGGGGAGCCGCCGACGTGGTCTCCTCCGTGTGGCGGCAGTCCATACTCCAGCTGTACGCGCCGGACGAGATGCGGGGGCGGATGCAGGGCGTCTTCATGGTCGTCGTCGCGGGCGGGCCCCGGCTCGGCGACGTCCGGGCCGGAGCCACGGCCACCGCCTTCGGGCTCACCACCGCGTGGGTGGGCGGCGGCATCGCCTGCGCGCTGGCCGTACTCGTCGCCGGCCTGTCGGTGGCCGGCTTCAGGAACTACCGCGCCCGCTGACCGGCCGCGCGCCCTGAGGCACTACCGCTCTCGCTGACCGGCCGCCACCTTGAGGTCGGCGAGGAAGCCCTCGTACGCCGCGTCCCGGTCGGGCGCGCGCAGGACCGCGGACGGGTGGATCGTGGCCACCGCCGTGGCCTCGCCCAGCGGCACCGGCGCCCCCCGCTGTCGCGTCACCCGGAACGCCCGCCCCAGCAGCGCCCGCGCGGCCGTCGCCCCCAGCACCACGACCACCTGCGGCTCCACCACGGCCAGCTCGGCGTTCAGCCACGGCTGGCAGGCCCCGATCTCGGCCGCCGTCGGCTTCTGGTGGATGCGCCGCCTGCCCTGCCGGGTGAACGAGAAGTGCTTGACCGCGTTCGTCAGGTAGACGTCCTCCCGCTCGATCCCGGCCTCGGCCAGCCCCCGGTCCAGCACCCGCCCGGCCGGTCCGACGAACGGGTGCCCCTGCAGGTCCTCCTGGTCGCCGGGCTGCTCCCCGACGAGCATGAACGCGGCCCCGGCGGGCCCCTCGCCGAACACCGTGCGCGTCGCCGCCCGGTAGAGGTCGCAGCCCTCGCAGCCGGCCGCAGCCTCCCGCAGCGACGTCAGGTCCAGGCGATCGGGAAGGAACTCGGCCGCTGAGTTGTTTCCGTCCTTTGACATCGTCGGTCGTTTCTCCCCCATAGGCTTTGCCTCTGACTCCTGTGCCCGAAGCGGACGGGCTCAGTCCCCGCCACGACCGGCGTAGCATGCAGTTGGGAGGAGCCTTGACCGCACACGGCCTGATCGACACGACGGAGATGTATCTCCGGACGATTTACGAGCTCGAGGAGGAGGGCATCGTCCCCCTCCGGGCGCGCATCGCCGAGCGCCTGCAGCAGAGCGGCCCCACGGTGAGCCAGACCGTCGCCCGCATGGAGCGCGACGGCCTCGTTCGCGTCGAGGGTGACCGCCACCTGTCCATGACCGAGCTCGGCCGCACCCTGGCGACCAGGGTCATGCGCAAGCACCGGCTCGCCGAATGCCTGCTGACCGACGTCATCGGGCTGCCCTGGGAGGAGGTGCACATCGAGGCCTGCCGCTGGGAGCACGTCATGTCGGAGTCGGTCGAGACCCGCCTGGTCAAGCTGCTCGACAACCCCACGGTGTGCCCGCACGGCAACCCCATCCCCGGCCTGGCCGAGCTCGGCGCGCAGGAGAGCGCCGAACCGTCCGGGAGCATGCTGCCGACCATGACGGAGGTCGCCGGGGCCCAAGGAGTGCCCGTGGTAGTGCGTCGAATTAGCGAACAAGTGCAAAGTGATCCCGCTCTGATGCTTAAACTCAAGCAAGTTGGGATACAACCCGGACGCGAGGTGACGCTCGCGGCGAGCGACGACGGTGTGCGGGTGACAGGTGACGGTGACGCGAACGACTCTCTCGCGGAGATCCCGCGTGACGTTGCCGCGCACGTTTTCGTCACCAGGCGCTGACGCACGCGCGGCTGCTTGGTTGAATCCCAACTGGGAGCCCCTCCACTCCCCCCCGGCCAAGACTGTTGCAGGAGCGCCCGTGGTTCGCTTTTCGCGCATGCGTCCCCTAGGAGTGGTCTCCGGATGAAGCGATGGGGGGACGTGTCACCCGACGCCGATCACCTGGCCGCGTCGTCGGTGCTCGACCATGCCGAGATGGCGGTGGTCGTCACCGACCGGTTCAGCAATCTCCTTTACTGGAACCCGTTCGCCGAGCGGTTGTTCGGCCGGCCACGGGCGTCGGGCCGCGACCCCTCGGCCCAGTCCTTCGGGATCATGGACAAGGACCACCCGCAGGCCATCGAGCTGAGCAAGCACGTGCTCAAGGGCGGCGTCTGGGAGGGCACGTTCGACGTGCGGCGCGCCGACGGCTCCGTCCTGTACGTGCGCGCCCAGGCGGTGCCGCTGCGCCACACCTCCGGCTCGGTGACGGGCATCGTCATCACCGCCCGCGAGGCGCTGCGCAGCAACGAGCGCGAGAAGGACCGCTTCGGCCTGCTGGAGCGCATCGGCGAGCGGCTGGCCGGCTCGCTGTACGTCGAGGAGACGCTCAAGCGGGTCGCCGAGATGCTGGTCCCGCAGTTCGCCGACCACTGCTTCATCGAGCTGATGGAGGGCGACCGGCTGGTGCGCCGGATCTCCCAGCACGTACAGGGCTGGTCGCCGCCGCCCGGCACCTGGAAGCCCGTCGGCGCCGAGATCCGCTACCCGTCCGGCCACTACGCCGAGGCGGCCATGCGCCGCCAGGAGACGATCCTGGTCGACGACTTCGCCGGCAACAGCTTCCCCGCCCCGTCCGAGGGCAGCGCCCGGCTGTGCGGCGAGGTCGGCATGAACTCCGCGATCGTCGCCCCGCTGAGCGTGCGCGGCGAGACGCTGGGCCTGATGTACCTCGGGCTGTCCAACCTGACCGACCGCCGCAGCCCCCACTACGACGCCTTCGACCGCGACTTCGTCGGGGCCATCGCCACCCGGGTCGCGCTCGCCATCGACAACGCGCTGCTGTTCGAGGAGGAGCGGCACACCGCCGAGTCCTTCCAGAAGCACCTGCTGCCCCGGGCGCTGCCGCAGCTCGACGGCCTCCAGATCGCCGTCCGCTACTACCCGGCCGCCCCGCTCGTCTCCCACGGCCAGGGCATCCAGACCCAGGTCGGCGGCGACTGGTACGACGTGATCCCGCTGTCGGCCGGCCGGGTCGGCATCGTCATCGGCGACGTGGAAGGCCGGGGCGCCAAGGCCGCCGCCATCATGGGCCAGCTCCGGGCCGCGCTGCGCGCCTTCGCCCAGGACGACAAGTCGCCCGCCGACATCCTGGCCAGGCTCGACGAGTGGACCCGCATCATCGCCACCCCCGAGCGCGACGACAACGGCGCCGACGTCAGCATCCCGCCCATCGTCACCTGCCAGTACCTGGTCTACGACGCCTGGTCGCGCCAGCTGTCCTTCGCCAACGCCGGGCACGCCCCGCCGCTGCTGCTGCACGACGGCCAGTGCGTCGAGCTCGACATCGAGGAGGTCGGCCAGCCGCTCGGCGTGCGCGCCAAGGGGCTGCACGCCGACCTCGTCTACAAGGAGGAGACGCGCACGCTGCCGCCCGGCGCGGCGCTGCTCCTCTACACCGACGGTCTGGTCGACCGCCGCCCCGCCCGGCTCGGCGAGATGCCCACCGAGGCCGAGACGCTCGGGGTGCTCTGCGAGAAGCTCGCCAAGATGGCCGACGCCGAGGTCGAGCGCATCGCCGACGCCGCCACCGTCGCGGTGCCCGGCGAGATCGACGACGACATGGCGATCCTCGTGGTCCGCTCCAGCGACGCCGACCTCGACGTCGAGGAGCGTACGTTCCCGGCCCAGCCGATCATGGTGGGCGAGGCCCGCCGGATGGCGTCGGAGGCGTTCGAAGGCTGGAACGTGCCGGAAGAGCGCGCCGAGCTGGCCTGCCTGCTCGTCTCCGAGGTCGTCACCAACGTGGTGCTGCACGCCTCCACGGCCAGCGTGCCGCGCCGCGAGCTGATCGTCGACGGGCCGCCGCTGCCGTTCGAGGACTCCTGGGACATGCCGGGCTTCGAGGACGAGGTGGTCGGCGACAAGGAGTTCACGCTGCGGCTGCGGCGGGGCGGCGAGTCGGTCTGGGTCGAGGTGTTCGACCAGGACCTGCGGCTGCCGCGCATCCGCAGCGCCGGCGAGAACGACGAGGGCGGCCGCGGCCTCTACCTGGTCGACCAGCTCGCCAAGCGGTGGGGCTCGCGGCCCACCAGGGAAGGCAAAGCGGTCTGGTTCGAGATTCCCACGCGCAGCCGCTGATGGTTCACTTACGCGCATGGAGCTGGCCTTCGAACGCAGGGGCTCCGGCGAGCCGCTGATCCTGGTCCACGGCATCGGGCACCACTGGCAGGCCTGGTTGCCGGTCATGGACCGGCTGGCCGCCGCGCGCACCGTCATCGCCGTCGACCTGCCCGGGTTCGGTCGCTCGCGCGGGCTGCCCGACGGCGTCCCCTACACGGCCGAGTCGCTCGCCGACGCCGTCGAGTCCTTCTGCGCGCTGCTCGGCCTGCGCGAGCCGCACATCGCCGGCAACTCGCTGGGCGGCTACATCGCGCTGGAGCTGGCCTCGCGCGGCACCGTCCGCACCGCCACCGCGCTGTCGCCGGCCGGGTTCTGGTCGCGCGCCGAGCTGCTCTACTGCCAGGCGGTGCTGCGCGCCGCCCGGGCGTCGGCCCGCGCGCTGCCGCCCGGGCAGGCGGGCCGGACCGCCGAGAGCGCGCTCGGCCGCACGCTGTCGGCCGGGCTCCTGGCGGCCCACCCGTCGAGGCTCACGCCCACCGCGCTCACCGCCGGGTCGCAGGCGCTCGCCGGCTCCGCCGGGTTCGACGAGACGCTCGCGTCGTTCTCCGGGCTGATGCCGCCCGCGCCGCCCAAGTCGCCGATCACCATCGCCTGGGGCGAGCACGACCGGCTGCTGCCGCGCCGCCAGGCCGTGCGCGCCGCCCGCTGGTCGGGCCAGCGGGTCAAGCTGCTCAAGGGGTGCGGTCACGTACCCATGAGCGACGACCCGGCGCTGGTGGCGCGGGTGCTGCTGGAAGCTAGCGGAACGTCTGACCCCACAGCAGGAGCATGACGATCACGAAGACGATCATGATGCCGGCGTAGCCCACGGCGCCGAGCCTGAACGCCCGGCGCACCCGGTTGAGGCCCCAGGCGAACAGCAAAGCCAGGAAAACCAGGAGGATCAGGCCGCTGTCCATGGTCTCCAGTATGCGTCGCCGGACGGCTAAAAACCGAAGGAGCGGCCGATGATCTCCTTCATGATCTCGGTGGTGCCGCCGTAGATCGTCTGCACGCGGCTGTCGAGCCACGCCTTGGCCACCGGATACTCGTTCATGTAGCCGTAGCCGCCGTGCAGTTGCAGGCAGCGGTCGATGAGCTTGGTCTGCAGCTCGGTGGTCCACCACTTGGCCTTGGCGGCGTCGACCACCGTGAGCTCGCCGGCGTTCAGCGCCACGATGCACTTGTCCACGTAGTGGCGGGCGATCTCCGTCTCGGTGGCCAGCTCCGCCAGCACGAACCGGGTGTTCTGGAAGGAGCCGATGTTCCGGCCGAACGCCTGACGGCCCTTGCAGTACTCGATCGTCTGCTCCAGCACCGTCTCCGCCGCCGCCACGGCCGCCACCGCGATCGACAGGCGCTCCTGCGGCAGGTTGTCCATGAGCTGGAAGAAGCCCCGGCCGTCCTCCGGGCCGAGCCGGTTGGCGACGGGCACCCGGACGTTCTCGAAGAACAGCTCCGCCGTGTCCTGCGCCTTCATGCCGACCTTGTCCAGGTTGCGGCCGTGCCCGAACCCGTCCATGCCCCGCTCGACCACCAGCAGCGTCGTCCCCCTGGCCCCGGCGGCAGGATCGGTCTTGGCCACCACGATGACGAGATCGGCGTTGACGCCGTTCGTGATGAACGTCTTCTGCCCGTTCAGCAGGTAGTGGTCGCCCTCGCGCACCGCCGTCGTCCTGATCCCCTGAAGGTCGCTGCCCGCGCCCGGCTCCGTCATCGCGATCGCCGTGATCAGCTCACCGCTCGCGAACCCCGGCAGCCACCGCCGCTTCTGCTCCTCGTCCGTCAGATCCACCAGGTACGGGGCCACGACGTCGTTGTGCAGCGAGAAGCCCAGGCCGGACGCCCCGTTGCGGATGATCTCCTCGACGATCACCGCGTTGTACCGGAAGTCCGTGATGCCCGCCCCGCCGTACTCCTCCGGCACCGAGAAGCCGAACATGCCGACCTCCCCGGCCTTCTTCCAGACCTCGCGGGGCACGATGCCGTCCTTCTCCCACCGGGCGTGATGGGGCACCACCTCACGGGCCATGAACTCCCGCACGGTCTCCCGGAAAAGCAGGTGCTCCTCGTCGAAGAGGTCTCGCCGCATGTCGCCTCCTAGCAGGGGGTGTGTGCGTTCCAGAATACGATTCTGGCGGGCGGACACGGGTTCATCACAAGTGGTGGAACATGGGCGTGTTGCGGGGCTTGACGGCTCTAAGATCTACCTTCGGTTTACTGTGCGATCGGAGTTAGCCGTGAGTCGGTGGCGCAATGCGTGGATCGCCGCATCGATCGGAATGGCGGCCTCAGCCGCGTTCGTCGCGATACCCGCGAAGGCGAGTACGTTCAACCTCGTCGTCGACTACAGCTGTACGCGGGGCATCGCTGGTGACGCTCCAGTGACACTCAGGGCAAGAGTGCAGATCCCGACCTCGATGCAGGTCGGTGGCATGCTCGATCTGGGCTGGACGGTCGATTACACGGGCATACGCAGGTTTGCGTCGCCAGGCTACTTCCCAAGTGGAGCCGAGGTTTCACTCGTGGGCAACGTCAAGCTTGAGGGTGCCTGGAACGGGGTCCTGCAGCCACACGGGAGCAAAGCCCAGAAGGCGTTGGAGGCCGACGCCGTCCTTGATCTTCCCGAGGGCATCTCCTCCGAGGCGCACATGACCAAGGCAGGTGTTATCAAGCTTACGCCGCAAGAGCTGACAGTGGACTTCGTGCCTCCCGCCGGCGAGGAGATCGTCAACAATCACGAGGTCGAGCGCGTAACGTACGGCCCAAGCTGGAAGCACCACACTACGGAGCCTGAGTTCGACGATATCGAGAATGACCTTCACACAACCAGCGTTCAGGGCGACGTTGCCTCTATCACATTCCTTGGGACGGGTTTCGAGTACATCGGTCGCAGGATGCGAGACGTCGGCAGGGTCGAAGTGACTGTTGACGGGGTTTCGAAAACAGTCGACCCCACGAAGGACACTGCTGGCGAACCAGTGACCGGGACGCAGGGCAACACCACGCTCTGGCGGCGTGATGACCTGCCCTATGGACGGCACACGGTGACCATCAAGGGAGTGGACGCAGACAAGCCCGTTCATCTGGATGCCTTCAAGCTCCTCACGGGCAAGATGATTAATCCGCCGACGCTCCACAGGGCCACATGCGTGGTAACCAGCGACCCTGACACAGTCGAGATCACCGTAGGCGGCGGCGCCTCCCAGAGTCCCTCGCAGACGCCCACGGACGATCCGGACCCCTCGGAGAACCCGACCCCCGATCCGTCGAAGACCCCGGTGACGCCGACGCCCACGCCGCCGAACCGGCACGTCCCCTGGCCCAGCACCAGCCACGTGGTCGTCGTGGTCCCAGGCAGCAGCAAGACCCCCACGCCCACGGCCAAGACCACGCCGGGCCCCACCGCCACCAACTACAAGGCCGCCCAGGTCGACACCACCCCGCTGGGCGGCGTGGACACCGGTGAGGCTCCCGAGCAGGTCGCGGGCGGCTCGTACGCGCTGATCGCCGGCGGGTCGCTGCTGCTGATGGGCAGCGCAGCCGGAGGGCTCCTGGTGCGGCGCCGCCGCGCCGGACACGCCGGAGGGACTGACTGATGAGCGAGCTGAAGTCGACGATGTCCAAGGCCACCCCGGCGCTGCTGATCGCCGGGTCGCTGGCCGGCGTGGGCGCCATCATGGTCGGCCTGCTGTCGCTGGCGCCGCCGGTGGACGACGGCTCCGGCCCGGTTCCGATGGCGGCCCAGCAGGACCCGGCGACGCTGCAGTATCAGAACGCGGGCGCGTTCGAGCTGCCGCCCAGCGTCGGCCCCGGCGGCGAGAACGTCCCCCTGACCCCGGCCCGTCTCGACGCGCCCCCGCCGCTGCCCGCCGAGGTCGTGGTCCCGGCCATCAAGCCGGTCAAGTCGAAGACGACCAAGGTCAGGCCCACCCGTATCCGCATCCCGGACATCAAGGTCAACGCCCCGATCAACACGGTCGGCCTCACCAAGCAGGGCGCCCTCGCCACCCCGCCGCTCAGCAAGCCCAACCTGACCGGCTGGTACGGCAAGAGCCCGCTGCCGGGCGAGCTCGGCCCCTCGGTGATCAACGGCCACGTCGCCACGAAAAAGGGCGCCGCTGTTTTCAAGCGTCTGAGCGAGCTGTCCAAGGGTGACCACATCTACGTGTACCGCTCGGACGGCAAGGTGACGCGCTTCACGGTCAGCGGCATCGAGCAGGTCGGCAAGAAGACGTTCCCCACCAAGCGCGTGTACGGCGATACGAAGGAAGCCCAGCTCAGGCTCATCACGTGTGGCGGGATCTACAACAAGGCGGCCCACAGCTACACGGACAACATCATCGTCTACGCCACCCTGTCCAAGAAGAAGGGCTGATACCGTCTTTTTGGTCTTTTACAGGAGATTGACAGGATTAGTCCGTATGATCTCAACCCAACCGTAACCAACGGCTGGAATCGTGGTACGCCCTGTTGTGACTGTGCTGAAACGGAGAAGGACAGTGCTGACGTCCAAGGCGCGGCGCCGCCTCGCCCTCAAGACATCCGCTTTCGCCCTTCTCGGTGCAGGTGTCTTCGGTGTCATCCCGGCAGTGGCCGCCCTCGCGGCGCCGGTGGAAGTGACCTACTTGTGTAAGCCGACCGGCGGGGAGCAGACGAGAATCCCGTTCATGATGGAGCTGAGGACGCCAACCGCGGCACCGACCCCCAGCGCCACCGTGACGGTCATGTGGGACATCAAGCAGCCGACGAACACGGCCAGCCAGTTGCAGGCGACCGCGGTGATCACGCCCAGCAGCACCGTCGTCGCGGAAGCCACCGTCACCCCGACCGGCAGCCCGTTGCCCAGCGCTCCGGTCCCGGCGGCGGCGACCGCCACCCCTGCGGCCGAAGTGGCCGCCGGGGCTCCGATGCCCATCCCAACCATGGGCATCGTGGTCCGGCCCACCGCCACGGGAATGGCCACCATCAAGGCGGGCGCCTTCAGCCTCAAGGTCAACGGGACCGTCTGGTACAGCTGCGAGCCGGGTCCGTCCGGCGGGCCTTCCGCCACCCTCGTCGTCGGCACGAGCACCGCCACGTCGACCTCGACTGGGACGCCCACGACAACCCCCACGACGACGCCCACGACCTCCACGCCCATCCCCACCAAGACCACCACGGTCTTCGAGACCGTGACGCCCACCCCCAGCGAGACGACCACCTCCCCGCGCAGCT
Source organism: Nonomuraea sp. NPDC023979 (assembly GCF_040639085.1). Taxonomy (NCBI): domain Bacteria; kingdom Bacillati; phylum Actinomycetota; class Actinomycetes; order Streptosporangiales; family Streptosporangiaceae; genus Nonomuraea; species Nonomuraea sp. NPDC023979. The sequence goes on along the minus strand of NZ_JBEZZG010000043.1, from coordinate 5,247 downwards.
CCGAGACCCCCAAGGATGGGGCCGACACCGGGGCCGGGGGGACGATGGGGCCCGATGGGCGGATGTTCCTGGCGGCCGGGTCGGCGCTGATCCTGGCGGCCGGGGCCGGGGGGCTGCTGATGCGGCGTCGCGGCGTATCCAAGGGATGATGGACCCGTGGCGAACCAGTACCCCTACGGCGCCGGCCCGCAGCCTCCGCAGGACGATGGCGGCAGCAGGGTCCTGAGGACGACGTTGCTGCTCGCCGCCGTGGCGGGCGTGGTGACGGTGGTGGCGGGGATGCTGATCGTGCTGGGCTCGCCGGAGGAGTACGGCCTGGCGAGCCAGCGTGATTCGCTGGGCTTGACGGCGCTGCCGGACGGTCAGGCGTCGGGGCAGCCGGAGCAGGCGCTGTTCCAGGCGGGGCCGGACGCGCCGCCGCCGCTGCCGCAGATCAAGCCGGCTCCGGCGATGCTGCCGTCGACCCCGGTGCGCATCATCATCAAGAAGCTGGGCGTGAACGCGCCGATCAAGTCCGTGGGCCTGGCCAAGGACGGCACGATCCAGGTGCCGCCGGCCGACAATCCCAACCTGGCGGGCTGGTACCGCAACATGTCGACGCCTGGTGAGGCGGGTCCGGCGGTGCTGCTGGGGCACAAGGACACGCGGACGCGGGCGGCCGTCTTCAACCGGTTGCCGGAGCTGCTCAACGGTGACCAGATCGAGATCAAGCGCCAGGACGGCATCACGGCGGTGTTCACGGTCGGCGGCATCGAGCAGGCGAGCAAGAAGACGTTCCCCTCCGAGCGCGTGTACGGCCCGCAGGAGAACGCCCAGCTCCACCTCATCACGTGCGGCGGCATCTACAACCGCAGCACGGGTCACTACACCGACAACGTCATCGTCTACGCGACGATGACGAGCTCCTATCGAAGCTGATCGCGGAGGCGCGCAATGGGCTGGATGGCGAAGCGGAGACTGCGAACTGGCCCCACGGCGGCTCTGCCCGCCAAGCCGGATCGCGCCGAGTTGCTGAGGCTGGTGCGGCTGGCCGATCCGGGGGCGCGCGAGGACGGCGACGACATCGTGGCGGTGGACGTACGGGTGCATGCCCCGGTGGAGGCGGAGCCGGAGCTGGTCGGCGGGGAGCTGGAGCGGGTCTGGGCGTGCCGGGTGGCGGCGGAGGGCCCGCTGCCGTTCGACTTCTTCGACCGTTTCCTGGCGGAGGGGCTGGCGTTCCGGCTGGGCGGGCTGGCCGTGTGCCGGGGCGAGGTGGACGATCCGGCCGATGAGGCGGCTCCGGGCGGTCCGGCGGTGATCCTGCCGGTGCGGCCGTCGGCGGAGGAGCTGATCGAGCTGCTGGAGGGCGAGGTCGAGCAGGAGGAGGAGTTCGTCTTCTCGGCGGGCGGGGTGCGGGCGCTGGTGGTGCCGCAGAAGGGGCAGCCGCCTGCGGTGAAGGAGCTGCTGCCGTTCGCCACGGAGCTGACGGCGATCGAGTTGCGCGGTGATGACCGGCTCAAGCTGGGCACGCTGGCGTTGTCGTTGTCGGAGGCGCTGAACGGCCTGGTCGTGGACCGGTGGCGGTTCCGGGTGGATCGGGCGGAGGAACTGCTTCCCCCGGCGAGGGCAGAAACCGAGTGACGTTCTGTTGTACCCTCTGCCTAAGAACCGAATATTGCTCGGTTTACAGGAGGCACTGTGGCAGAGGCGTACATCGTCGGGGCGGTCCGCACCCCGGTCGGCAAGAAGAAGGGCGGCCTGTCCACCGTCCACCCCACTGACCTGGCGGCGCACACGCTGAAGGCGCTGATCGACCGCACCGGCGTGGACCCCGCGGCGGTCGAGGACGTCATCATGGGGTGCGTCATGCAGTTCGGCCCCCAGAGCATGGACATCGCGCGCAACGCCTGGCTGTCGGCCGGGCTGCCGGAGACCACGGCCGGCGTCACGATCGACCGGCAGTGCGGCTCATCCCAGCAGTCGATCCACTTCGCGGCCCAGGGCGTGCTGTCGGGCACCCAGGACCTCGTGGTGGCGGCCGGCGTCGAGTCGATGAGCATCGTGCCGATGGGCTCGTCGATCACCGCCGCGCTGGAGAAGGGCATGCCGTTCCCGTTCGGCGACAAGTGGGTCGAGCGTTACGGCAAGCAGGAGATCTCGCAGTTCCGCGGCGCGGAGCTGATGTGCGAGAAGTGGGGCCTCAAGCGCGACGAGCTGGAGCGGTTCGCGTTCGAGTCGCACCAGCGGGCCGCCAAGGCCATCGCCAACGGCTATTTCAAGGACCAGATCGAGCCGATCAACGGCGTCGAGGACGACGAGGGCCCGCGCCCCGACTCCACGCTGGAGAAGCTGGCCACCTTGAAGACCCTCAAAGAGGGCGGCCAGATCACCGCCGCCACGTCGTCGCAGATCTCCGACGGCTCCGGCGCGCTGCTGATCGCCTCCGAGCAGGCGGTCAAGGACCACGGTCTCACCCCGCGCGCCCGCATCCACCAGCTCGCGCTCATGGGCGACGACCCGGTGTACATGCTGACCGCGCCCATCCCGGCGACGCAGAAGGCGCTGGCCAAGTCGGGCCTGTCGATCGACGACATCGACGTGACGGAGATCAACGAGGCGTTCGCGCCGGTGCCGCTCGCGTGGATCAAGGAGCTGGGCGCCGACCCGGCCAAGGTCAACCCGAACGGCGGCGCCATCGCCCTGGGCCACCCGCTGGGCGGCACGGGCGCGATCCTGATGACCAAGCTGCTGCACGAGCTGGAGCGCACCGGCGGCCGTTACGGCCTCCAGACGATGTGTGAGGGCGGCGGCCAGGCCAACGTCACCATCATCGAGCGGCTCTGACGCGAACCCAGGCGCCCCGGCCGGGTCAGGCCGGGGCGGCCTCGTCGTAGTAGACGGTCACGAACGGCCACGATGCGCCGTCGTCGTCCATGTCGTTGTGGAAGACCACGTCGCGGATGTCGATCGGCCCCATCTCCTCCAGGGTGCCGGCCAGCCGGCGCAGCAGCATCGGCACGTCGCCCTGCTCCTCGCCCGCCGGGTTGTTCAGCGAGAAGTGCCGCGTCTGAAGCTCGGCCATCCCTACTTTCTCCCTCTCTTCTGCTTGTTGCGGTCCCCGGAGAACTTCTCGGCCTTGCGCTCCTTGGCCTTCGCGCTGTTGAACAGCTTGTTGTCGAACTTCTTGCCGGCGTTCTTGGCGTCGACGGCCGCCTGTTCCTCGGGGCTGAGGTTGGCCTGGCTCTCGCTACGGCCGCGCCCGCCCTTGCGCCCGCCGCGCTGGAGGATGCCGGGGGAGCGGTCCATCAGGTTGCCCTGCGGGCGCAGCGGCATCCGGCCGGGTCCGGCGCCTGCCAGCGCCGGGCCGCCGGGGCCGCCAGGGCGGCGCAGGTTGTCCAGGATGCGGCGCATCGGGTCGGTGACGCGGCGGGCCAGGCCGGGCGCCAGCACCCGGCCGGTGCCCTCGGCGGCCTCCCGGTAGATCTTCATGCCCGCTCTCCTGGTGGCGAGCAGTGACGCCGTCGCGGTGAGGCTGGCGAACGGGCCGCCGCTCAGCAGGGCCATCGCCAGCCGTACGGTGCCGACCGCCGCGACCGTGCCCACGGCGATCTTGGTGGCGGTCACCACCGTGGCCATGCCGTCCAGCGCGACGGGCGCCATCCGGGTGGCCGCGGCGGCCTGGGCGAGATGGCCGTTGCCGTTGCCGGTCTCCTGCCAGAGGCTCTGCAGCTCGGTGGCCGAGCCGCCCCGGTAGACGGCGGCCGAGCCGAGCACGGCGGCGTCCGCCTCGGCGCCCGACTGCGCGGCGTGTGCCTGCACCACGCGGGCCGCGTCGGCGTCGAGACGGACCTCGTCCTCGTCGATGTTGGGGAAGGGCAGCCCGGCCAGCTCCAGCACGCCGTGCAGCTCGGGCGGCAGGACTATGCCCATGGATCCAGCTCCGGCAGCGCGCTGGCCTGCTCGGCGGCCTCGACGTTGTCGGGCACCAGGGACATGCCGGCACCCACGCCGCCGATCGTCCCCGACAGGGCCGGCACGGTGGTCAGCATGGTGTGGCGGCACTCCACCCAGGCCTTCTCGAACTCGCTGAACAGCCCGTTGTCGCCCCAGCCGCCCGTTCTGGCGCGCAGCCGCTCCACCGCGGCCTCGTACTCTTCCCCGTGGACGCGCACCCGGACCGCCTGCTGCCGCAGCGCGCCCTTCGCGACTTCCATCCCCGTAGTCATGAATCCGACATTAATGGGTCACCTGTGACCAGTGTGACCAGTGTGAGTAATGTCGCTTGTCAGTCGAGCAGGTTCACCAGTCGTTCACGTACGGCGACCGGGTCGACGGCCCGGCCGGGGAACGCCTGCTCGAACGCCGATCGCAGCAGGTCGTCGGCCTGCCGCTGGGCGTCCTGCTGGGCCTGGCGCACGGCCAGCAGGATCTCGTCGGCGAGCGCCTGGCTGCCCTCGCGCACCGCGCGCGCGTCGAGCGTGATCTTGAGTACGCGCCCGTCGGCCGCCGCCGTGGCGTGCACGTGGCCCCGGTCGCCGCCGCCCGCGCCGACGATCTCGCCGAGCCGCTCCTCGCCCTCGGCCAGCAGCTCCAGGACCCGGGCGTTCTGCTCGTCGGCGCGGTCCACGTCCTGGGGACGGATGTCGCCGGGGTCGAGGTCGAAGCCGAACATCACAGCCCTCCCGTGTACAGCTCGCGGGCCGCGGACTCCACCCGGTCGCGCACGAACCGCTCGTCCAGCGGCTCGGGCAGCGTCCCGGCCCGGCCGGCGGCGTCCGCCACGATGTCGCCGGTGCGGCGCGCGGCCTCCTCCTGCGCGGCCTGGACCGCGGCGGTCACCTCGGCGCCCAGCCGCGCCACGTCGAGCCGCAGGGCGCGCGGGTCGATCTTGACGCCGGTCAGCGTGCCGCGCCCGTCGGCGACGGCCCTGATCATGCCCTGCGCGGCCTCGCCGGTCCCCTCGACGGCGGCGATCTGACGCTGGGCCTCGCGCAGGTGCCGCATCGCCGACCGCGTCTGGTCGACGACCTGGTCCAGGTAGAGGCGATCCTCCCGGGGGTCTGGCATGCGAAATCCCCTTTGTCTGGTCGAAAGTTGGCCCCACATCTTGACATGCGAATGCCCCGCCCCTCAGCCGGAGGGACGGGGCAGCCTGGGCGCAAGGGGATCTAGCGGCAACGCCGTTCAGTTAGGGCTGGGGTCGTGGCGTCAAGGGCTGGCCCGGAGCATGTTGATGCTGATGGTGGCTTTGTAGGTGGTCCGGTCGAT
>NZ_JBEZZG010000042.1:19768-80717 GCF_040639085.1 Nonomuraea sp. NPDC023979 | reverse complement strand
CCGGGCTCGCCGCCGTGTGCCTGGTCGATCTCCAGGCCCCACGGCAGCGTGGTCGGCGAGCCGTACAGCTCCTGGTTGAACCAGTTGCCCCAGCGGCCGATGGCCTGGGCGAACGCGATGCCGGGGGCGACCGTGTCGGCCACCGCGCTCAGCGACAGACCGCGCCGGCGGCAGGCGATCCACACGCCGACGCCGCCGAGCGCGATCGCGCCCCAGATGCCGAGACCGCCCTCCCAGATGAACAGCGCCTGGTAGGGCTCCTTGATCGCGCGCTCGCCGAAGTACGTCTGCCAGTCGGTGATGACGTGGTAGAGGCGGCCGCCGATCAGACCGAAGATCACCGCCGGGACGGCGATGTCGATGATCGTGCCCTTCTGGCCCCCGCGGTCGCGCCAGCGGCGCTCGCTGAGCCAGACGGCGACGATCACGCCGAGCACGATGCACAGGGCATAGGCCCGGATCGGGATGATTCCGAGATACCAGACCCCCTCGGCGGGGCTGGGAATCGAGGCTAGGGGCATGTCAGGTGAGGGTAGCGGACGTCAGGCTACTTGGCGGCCTCGGTGACCGTATCGCGCAGATCCTTGGGGGTGAAGACCACACTGTTGTCGATCATCTGGCCGTCGACCTTGACCGTCGGGGTGCCTTCGAGGTTCTCCCGCTTGTTGATCTTGTCGCTGTAGTCGAGCTGCGCCTGGGCGTGCTTCTGCGACGTGACGCAGGTCTCGAAGCCGGGGTCGGTGACGCCTGCCTCCTTGCCCCATTCGATGAGCTGGTCGGTCTTGAAGCCCTCGACGGTCTCGCTCGGCTGGTTCTCGAACAGCAGGTCGTGGAAGGCCACCCACTGCTTGCCGTCGGGGACGCAGCGGGCCGCGGCCCCGGCGCGCACCGAGTTGCCCTTGGTGGGCTCCTGGCCGAAGATCGTGATCGGGTGGTAGACGACCTTGGCCAGGCCCTCGGCGGCCAGGTTCTTGAACGTCTGGCCGCTGACCCGCTCCAGCTCCTTGCACGCCGGGCACTGGAAGTCCTCGTAGATGTCGACGACCGGCTTGGTCACGCCGTCCTTGGCCATGATCACGCTGCCGTCGGCCTGGATGGTGACCGGCGCGAGATCGGCCCCGGCCTGCTCCGACTGGGACCTGCTCATCGTGTACCACATCCCGGCGCCGATGGCGGCGATGGCCACGGCGCCGGCCGTGACGTACGTGACGACCTTCTTGCGCTGCTCACGGGCACGCTCGGCGGCCTGCTGCTCCCTGATCTTCTCCCGCGCCGTCTTCGACCGCTCAGCCTTGCCCATCACTGTTCTCCTCATCGTCCAAGGGGTGCTCGGCACCCGCCAGCCCCAGCGGCCGGTCCAGCGCGAAGCGGCCCGGAGGGAAACGCACGACCCAGGCGCCCAGCAGCACGAGGCCGAAGTCGCGCACAATGTCGAGCAGGTAGGTCGGTTCCTGCCCGGCGCCGAGCTGGCCGCCGCCGCCGAAGCAGCCGCAGTCGATCCGCAGCCCGTTGGCCCACGCCCAGGCGATGCCGAACACGAACGCGAGCATGAGCAGCGCGGCCACGACGGCCGCCACCCTGGTCATGAGGCCCACGATCAGCAGCACCCCGACGACGACCTCCACGATCGGCAGGGCGTAGCCCACGGTCGTGACCAGCGGCTCGGGCAGCAACTCGTACGCTCTGACCGCCACCACCGAGTCGGCCGGGTTGCCGATCTTGAGCCCTCCGGCCGCGATCAGCACTCCGCCCAGGACCAGCCGGGCGACGGTCGTCACCCAGGGTATCGCCGATCTCGCGGTGTGTGACGCCTGTGACGCGTTCACGAGCCATCTCCTCTTTCTCCGTGCGGAAGGCGCACAGTACCGGGACCTATCCGATCACGCTCGGGATAAGGGTCGGCTAAGTGCCGCCGTCCCGCGGTTCACCTGCGGCGAAACCCCGATTCCGCTGGGCGCGGAACTCGCTCTGCGGCTGCCCCGCGCGCCGGGTGAACAGCCGCGCGAAACAGGCGGCGTCGTCGTAGCCGACCCGGCGGGCGACGGCGGCCACCGGCAGGTCGGTGCCCCGGCGAGCAGGCCCTTGGCCCGGTTGAGCCGGATCGACAGCAGATGGTCCTCAGGGCTGCACCCGACCGGCCGCAGGACGGCCCGGCGCAGGTCAGCCCGGCGCAGGTCGCCCGGCGCAGGTCGGCGCGCGGCATGCCGAGGCGTCTGGCGTGCTCGGCGACGGAGACGGAGACGGGCAGGCAGGCGTCGCGGGCCGGCACGCACGGGCCATGCGGCCGATCGCGCGGGCAGCCGGCTCGGCGGTGGTGAGCGGCGTGACCGGGCCGGGCGGCGTCGACGCACCCGAGGTCCTGGCAGGCGGTCGCGGCGAAGGCGGCGAACCGCCAGGCGGGCGCCCCGGTGGTCAGACGCGGGAGCGGACGCCCTCGGCCATCGACCGGGCCAGCTCACCGATCGAGGCGAGACCGGCGGCCTCGTCGGGGGCGTCGAGGATGCGGCGGATGAACGCCGAGCCCACGATGACGCCGTCGGCGTAGCCGGCGACCTGCGCCGCCTGGGCGCCGGTGCCGACGCCGAGACCGACGCAGACCGGCAGGTCGGTGTGCTCGCGGGTGCGCTTGACCAGGTCCTCGGCCGCCACGTTGACCGTCTCCCGGGCGCCCGTGACGCCCATCAGCGAGGCCGCGTAGACGAAGCCGGTGCAGCAGGCGGCGACGGCCTTGATGCGCTCCTCGGTGGAGCTGGGCGCCACCAGGAACACCGTGTCGATCCCCGCCTCGGCGGAGGCGGTGCGCCACGGCTCCGACTCCTCCGGCGTGAGGTCGGGGGTGATCGTGCCGGTGCCGCCCGCCGAGGCGAGGTCGCGGGCGAAGCGGTCGGCGCCGTAGCGGTCGATCGGGTTCCAGTAGGTCATGACGAGCGTGGCCGCGCCGGTGGCCGCCACGCCCTCGACGGTGCGCAGGACGTCGGCGATGCGGGTGCCGTTGAGCAGCGAACGGTGCACGGCGTCCTGGATGGTGGGCCCGTCCATGAGCGGGTCGGAGTAGGGCAGGCCGATCTCGATGACGTCGCACCCGGCCTCGACCAGGGCCGCGGCGGCGGCGACGGCGCCGTCCTTGGTCGGGAAGCCCGCCGGCAGGTAGCCGATGAGCGCGGCCCGGTTGTCCGCCTTCGCCTTGGCGAACACCGTCTGGAGAGTCGTCATTGATGGTCCCGTTCTCAGGTCGTCGAGCCCCGCCCCGCTGCGGGTCGTCAGAGGTTGAAGTACTTCATGGCCGTGCCCATGTCCTTGTCGCCGCGGCCGGAGAGGTTGACCAGGATGGTCGCCTCCGGGCCGAGCTCGCGGCCGAGCTCCAGCGCGCCGGCGAGCGCGTGGGAGGACTCGATGGCCGGGATGATGCCCTCGGTGCGGGCCAGCAGCGAGAAGGCGGCCATCGCCTGGTCGTCGGTGACGCCGTGGTAGGTGGCGCGGCCGCTGTCCTTGAGCCAGGCGTGCTCGGGGCCGACGCCCGGGTAGTCGAGGCCGGCCGAGATCGAGTGGGACTCGATGGTCTGGCCCTCGTCGTCCTGCAGCACGTACGTGCGCGAGCCGTGCAGCACGCCGACCGAGCCGGCGGTGAGGGTGAGCGCGTGCTCGCCGCTCTCCAGCCCGTGGCCGGCCGCCTCGTAGCCGTGGAGCTGGACGTCCTGGTCGCCGATGAAGGCGTGGAAGATGCCGATGGCGTTGCTGCCGCCGCCGACGGCCGCGCAGACCGCCGTGGGCAGCGCGCCGGTCAGCTCCAGCATCTGGCGGCGGGCCTCGACGCCGATGATGCGGGCGAAGTCGCGGACGATCTCCGGGAACGGGTGCGGCCCGGCGACGGTGCCGAACAGGTAGTGGGTGGTGTCGACGTTGGTCACCCAGTCGCGGAACGCCTCGTTGATGGCGTCCTTCAGCGTCTGGGAGCCGTTGGTCACCGGCACGACCTTGGCGCCGAGCAGCTTCATCCGCGCGACGTTGAGCGCCTGGCGCTCGCAGTCGACGGCGCCCATGTAGATGACGCACTCCAGGCCGAGCAGCGCGGCGGCGGTGGCGGTGGCGACGCCGTGCTGACCGGCGCCGGTCTCGGCGATCACCCGCTTCTTGCCCAGCCGCTTGGTCAGCAGCGCCTGGCCCAGCACGTTGTTGATCTTGTGCGCGCCGGTGTGGGTGAGGTCCTCACGCTTGAGCACGATGCGCGCCCCGCCGGCCTGCTCGCTGAAGCGCGGCACGTCGGTCAGCGTGGTCGGCCGTCCCGCGTACGTGCGCAGCAGGTGGTCGAACTCGCTCAGGAACTGCGCGTCGTTCTTGGCCTTGGCGTAGACGGCGGCGACCTCGTCGAGCGCCGGGATGAGCGCCTCGGGCACGTAGCGCCCGCCGAAGATGCCGAACTTGCCGTGCACGTCCGGGTCGTCGCCGTGGACGCCGTTGCCCGCCAGGTCGGCGGCCGTGAGGATGGAGCCTTCGTTTGCCACTGCTATCCCTCTGCTCCGTGGTCGGGGCGGGTCGCGGGGTGGGCGCCGGCGGTCACCAGCGCCTCCACGGCCCTGCGCGGATCCTTGCCGGTGACCAGGCTCTCCCCCACCAGCACGGCGTCGGCACCCGACCTGGCGTAGGCGAGCAGGTCGTGCGGACCCCGCACTCCCGACTCAGCGATCTTGATCACATTATCGGGGATCTTCGGCGCCAGCTTCGCGAAGACATCCCGGTCGACCTCGAGTGTCTTCAGATTGCGGGCGTTGACCCCGATGACGCGGGCGCCGGCCGCGACCGCGCGGTCGAGCTCCTCCTCGGTGTGCACCTCGACGAGCGGCGTGAGCCCGATGGACTCGGCGCGCTCGATCAGCGACACCAGCGCAGGCTGCTCCAGGCAGACGACCATCAGCAGAGCCAGGTCGGCGCCGTGCGCCCGCGCCTCCCACAGCTGGTAGGAGGTGAGGATGAAGTCCTTGCGCAGGATGGGGATGTCGACGCGGGCCCGCACGGCGGCCAGGTCGTCCAGGCTGCCGCCGAACTTGCGCCGCTCGGTGAGCACGCTGATCACGTGCGCGCCGCCGGCCTCGTAGTCGGCCGCGAGCGCGGCCGGGTCGGCGATGGCGGCGAGCGCGCCCTTGGACGGGCTGGAGCGCTTCACCTCGGCGATCACCGAGACGCGGTCGCCGCCGAGCGCGGCGAGCGCGTCACGCGACGCGGGGGCCCGCTCGGCCCGCTGCTTGAGCTCGTCAAGCGGCACGGCCTGCTGACGTGTGGCGAGGTCGGCGCGCACCCCGTCGAGGATGTCGTCGAGGACACTCGGTCCTTCGGTCCGCTCACTCACGCGCTTGGGGTCCCTCCGGTCGGCAGTGGGGGTGGAGGCCGGGAGTTCGCTTCGCGTCCGCTCCCTGCCTTGTCTTGCGATGGTATCGGCCCGGCGGGCCCACATCGTCACAGGGCTCGCCTTACGGGGCCAGGAACGCCCCGAACGGAAGGTTGCGGACCACCCAGTAGACCAGCACGACCGCCAGGAACGCCCACAGCCAGGCGGGATGCGCCAGCGTGGTGCGTCTCGGCCTGCCCTGCCAGGAGCGCACCAGCCACCGCCCCCACCAGAACAGCAGGAACGGCACCATGGCCAGCGCGAGCGGGTTGAGCCCCGCCGCCGCCACCGGGTCGAGGTGCGCCAGCGCGTGGATCGTCCGCAGCGTCCCGCATCCCGGGCAGTACAGGCCGGTCGCCCACAGGAACGGGCAGGTCGGATAGTGCCCCGGTTCGTTGGGGTCGATCAGGCCCACGACGCCGAACACGGCTCCCGCCGCGGCCGCCACGCCGAGCGGCGCGAGCACGGACCTGAGCCGGTCGGTGCCGCGCCGCTCGATGTTCGCGTCAGGCATGGTCATCCGTAGTAGCTGCTGCTGGTGCTGGCAACGAGGACGACGAAGAACAGGACGTACGCCACCACGATGAGCACCTCGGCGATGAGGCCGAAGATCAGCGCGCGCTTCCACCACGTCTTGGCCTCCTCGGAGGCCTCCACCGCACCCTGGTAGTCGCCGGCCGCCCACTTCTGGTTGACCTGCGACGACTTGACGATCGAGACGATGCCGAGCGGGAGGCAGCAGAAGATGGTGGTCAGGATGGCCGCCACCAGGTGGTTGTCCGGCGGCGTCTGCGGTGCGCCGTAGCCGCCCGCGCCGTAGCCGCCACCGCTCGGGGGCTGCTGACCGTAACCGCCGTAGCCGCCGCTGGGCGGCTGCTGGCCATAGCCACCCCCGCTCGGGGGCTGCTGACCGTAACCGCCGCCGCTCGGCGGCTGCTGGCCATAGCCGCCACCGCTGGGGGGCTGCTGGCCATAGCCGCCACCGCTCGGCGGCTGCTGACCGTAGCCGCCGCCCGGGGGCTGGGCGCCGTAACCGCCTTCGCCCTGATTTCCGTAACTCATCCTTAGAACTCCTCATGTCGTCATGTTCGCGGCGACTTGCGCGCGGCAGCCTAGCGACAAACCATCGGCGACATGCAACAACGTTCACCTTGCGGACAACTTGTAATCTGCCTGCATTCGTGGCGTTACCGCAAGTTATTCCAGGTCAGGCGGTCGTCAACTGGCGTAGGAGGCGGACGAGGCGATCCCGAGGAACGCCAGCCACATCCCGCCGAAGAAGATCCACAGGATCAGCCACAGCACGATCGTGATGTAGGAGGTGATCAGGCCGGCCACCGCCATGCCCTGACCCTGCTCCCCGGTGCGCTTGATGCGCGCCATCGCGATGTGGCCGACGATGGCGCCCGGGATGCTCGTCAGGCCGCAGAAGAGCAGGCCCACGATGCCGAGCACCAGCGACGTGACCGCCATCCCGTTCGTCGGCCGCGGCGCGTACGGCGGCGGGTAGCCCGGGCCGGGCGGCGGCTGCTGGCCGTAGCCGTACGAGCCGCTCGGGGGCTGCTGACCATAGCTGTACGGGCCGCCGCTGGGCGGCTGCTGACCGTATCCGCCGCTGTAGGGCTGCTGACCGTACCCGCCCCCGCTCGGCGGCTGCTGACCGTAGCCCCCGCTGGGCGGCTGCTGACCGTAACCGCCTCCGCTGGGCGGCTGCTGGCCATAACCGCCTCCGCTGGGCGGCTGCTGGCCGTATCCGCCCCCGGTGGGGGGCTGCTGACCGTAACCACCGCCGGGCGGCTGAGCTCCGTAGCCGCTGCCCTGGTCCCCGTAGCTCATCCGTCCGACTCCTCGTGTGGTCGCCCCGCGGCGACGAATCCGACCATCAAACGAACGCAAACCTAGCGCGATTCGGTCGGATCGTCTCCACGGTCGAGCGCATCCCACAGAGCTCTGTCGCCGTCGGCAGCACGGGGCGCGCGGCCCGGGTCGCGCTCGTAGCGGGCGGACATCCCGGCCCACCGGCCGCCACGCACCACGACGGCCAGCCCGCCGGCGAGCACCAGCGCGGCGCCGAGCCCGCACAGCACCGGCCACACCACCACGTCGTCCCACGTCAGCCCGGCCGTCCCGGCGAGCACGTTGCGCTCCCGCAGCCAGTCCACCACCCCGTCGGCGCCCGTGGCCGCCCACGTCGCGGCGCCGGCGGCCAGCCCGCACAGCGCGAGCAGCGCGCCCATCAGGCGGCGGCCCGCCCCCTTCGTGGCCAGCACGGCCACCACGCCGGCCAGCCCGGCCAGCGCGAGCGGCGTCAACGCCGGCCCCAGGTCCCCGCCGGTCGGCGCCACGAGCTCCGCCGCCGCCCCGGCCTCCCGCACCCCTGCGGCCCACGGGCGGCTGGCGGCCAGCAGCACCAGCAGGCACCCGCCCGCCGCCACGGCCAGCCACACCCACCGCTCCCGGACGGCGCCACCCGTCACAGGGGACGCGGCCCGTACGGCGTCACCCGCCGCAGGGGACCCCGCCGGCACGCCCGGTCCCTCAGGGGACGGCGAGCTCGTGGGGGCGGAGGGGCGGTCCGGGGTGGGGTGGTCGGGGGTGGCCATCAGGTCGCCTGGGGCTCGGCGACGGGCAGGGGGGCGGCGTCGAAGCAGGTGCGGTCGCCCGTGTGGCAGGCGGCGCCGACCTGGTCGACCTGGAGCAGCACGGTGTCGCCGTCGCAGTCGAGGGCGGCGGACTTGACGTGCTGGACGTGGCCGGAGGTGTCGCCCTTGACCCAGTAGGCGGCGCGGCTGCGGGACCAGTAGGTGGCCCTGCCGGTGGTCAGGGTGCGGTGCAGCGCCTCGTCGTCCATCCAGGCGAGCATGAGCACCTCGCCGGTGTCGTACTGCTGGACGATCGCGGGCACCAGCCCGTCGCCGTTGCGCTTGAGCCGCGCGGCGATGGTGGGGTCAAGGGACATGCCCTCATTCAACCAGGCGTCCGCCGCGGTCCCGGCGGCGGTCAGGCGAGGGCCTGCGACAGCGTGTCGTAGATGGGGAACAGCGGCGCCAGGTTGGTGCGGCGCAGCCGGCGCAGCACCTGGCCGTCGGGGGCGACGAGCGCCATGGTGCCGTCGCGGTCGCGCAGGCTGGCGAGCTGGCGCACGAGGACGCCGAGCCCGGTGGTGTCGATGAAGGTGAGCTTGCTGAGGTCGACGACGAGGCGCGGCCCGTGGGTCCGGACGGCCTGGTCGAGGCATTCGCGCACCTCGGTCACGTTGTCGGCGTCGACCTCTCCGGCGAGGCTGACGACCACCATCTCGCCGTGCCGCCGACGGGTCATCTGCAGAATGTCCAACGCCATGCTCCTCACGCCCCGCCGTAAGGCGGCCCGCGATGAAGGTACACCTTACCGCGCGCCGTCACCGTGTGTTTTACACAGAACGCGGTACGTGATGACGCTCCGGAGAGTAGTTTCAGGGCGACCTACGGTAGGGGGTGCGCCATCGTGTCACCGGGCTCCGTTCTCGATCCCGAGCTGGGCGATCATGTGTGCCTGCCGTTGCGCGGTGAGGGCGAGCGGCGGGCGGCGGCCCGGCTGTTCACGCTCAACGGGCTGCGCCGCCGGGCGAAGGTGCTGCTGATCACGCATGCCGACTCGCCGGGGCTGACGCGGGAGTGGCTGGGGCCGCTGGTGCCGGGGTTCGCGGCGGCGGAGTCGTCGGGGCGGATCGAGATCCTGGACGGGGCGGGCACGCACTTCACCGACGGGCGGCTCGATCCGGGCAAGGCGCTGGGCGGGCTGGCGGCGGCGGTGGAGCTGGCGGGCAAGCAGGGCTGCCGGGGGCTCTACGCGCTGGTGGACGCGTCGTGGGGGGCCTGCGACCCGCCGGGGCAGGTGGCGCTGGAGTCGGCGGCCAACGCGCTGTTCGGGCGGCATCGGATGGCTCTGGTGTGCCAGTACGACCGGCGGGTGTTCACGCGGGAGGCGGTGGAGCGGGCGGCTTCGGCCCATCCGATCACGCCGGGGCAGGCGGCGCTGCGTTATGCGGCGCCGGGCGGGGCGGCGGCGCTGCGGCTGTGGGGCGACGTCGATCTGACGAACCGGCAGGCGTTCGCGTCGGTGCTGGAGCCGTTGCGGGAGGAGCCGGGTGAGGTGGTGATCGACGCGGCGGGGCTGGCGTTCGCCGACGCGGGCTCGGCGCGGCTTCTGGTGGCGATGGCGGTGCGCAGGCCGCCGGGGCGGACGGTGGTGGTGTGCGGGGCGCGGCTGGCCAGGCTGCTGCAGCTCATCAAGGGGGACGAGGTCGTCACCGTCCGCCGGGTCGGCGATGTGTAGACAGGTGCTGTGCGCCTCGTTCGCCCGGGGGCGCATCACGGCGCTGCGCCGCACGCTGGCCGAGCGGGTGGCGGGTGAGGGGCTGGGCGGGCGCCGCCTGGAGGACTTCGTGGTGGCGGTCAACGAGGTGATCACGAACGCGGTGCTGCACGGCGGGGGCGGCGGGACGGTGCGCGTGTGGTGGCAGCACGGGCGGCTGTGGTGCGAGGTGGCCGACGAGGGGCCGGGCATGGGGAGCTGGAGCAGCGCCCTGCCGCCGCCGTCGGGGTTCGAGGCGGGCGGCAGGGGGCTGTGGCTGGTGCGGCTGCTGTGCGAGCACGTGACGATCGTGTCGGGGCCGGTCGGCACGACGGTGACCTTCAGCGTCACGCGGGGGTGAGCCCGCGGGTCACGAGCGGGCGGCCGACACCCAGGAGGCGTGCAGGTCGGCGTAGACGCCGGCTTCGGTCACGAGCTCGGCGTGCGGGCCGCGCTGGACGAGCCGGCCGCCGTCGAACACGAACACCTCGTCGGCGTTCTCGGCCGTCGACAGGCGGTGCGCGATCGACACGGCGGTGCGCCCGCGTGTGACGCCTTCGAGGGCGCGGGCCAGCCGCACCTCGGTGGCGGGGTCGACGGCGGAGGTGGCCTCGTCGAGCAGCAGCAGGTCGGGGTCGGCCAGGTAGGCGCGGGCCAGCGCGACGAGCTGCCGCTCCCCCGCCGACAGCGACTCGCCGCGCTGCCCGACGGGCGTGTCGAGGCCGGCGGGCAGGCCGTCGAGCCAGTCGGCCAGGCCCAGCTCCGTCAGCGCGAGCAGGATCTCCTCACGGGTGGCGTCCGGCTTGCCGTACCGGATGTTGTCCTCCAGCGTGCCGTCGAACAGGAACCCGTCCTGCGGGACCATCACGATCCGCTCGCGCAGCGAGGAGAAGCGGATGTCGCGCAGGTCGTGACCGTCGACGGTGACGCGCCCGCCGACGGGGTCCATGAGCCGGGTGAGGAGCTTGGCGAACGTGGTCTTGCCGGAGCCGGTCTCGCCGACGACGGCGACGCGCGAGCGCGGCGGGATCTCCACCGACAGCTCGCGCAGCACGGGCGGGCCGCCGGGGTAGGCGAAGTGGACGTCCTCGAAGGCGACGGAGATGGGGCCGCGCGGCAGCTCGACGCCGTTCTCGCCGGGGTCGGCGACGTCGGCGGGGGTGTCGATGACGCCGAGGATGCGCCGCCAGCCGGCGACGGCGTTCTGCGCCTCGTTGAGCACCTCGGTGGCGGTCTGCATGGGTGAGACGAACAGCGTGATGAGGAACAGGAACGCGATCAGCCGCCCCTGCGTGATGTCGCCGGACAGGCCGAGCCGGACGCCGAGGAGCACGATGCCGGCGATGGCCAGGGCGGCGACGATCTCGGTCAGCGGGAAGACGAACCCGACGATGGTCTGCGCCTTGACCTGGGCGGCGCGGTTGGCGTTCACGGCCTTGTCGATGCGCTCGGCGGTGCGCCGCTCGGTGGCGTACGCCCGGATGACGGCCGCGCCGACGACGGACTCGCTGACGGCGGCGAGCATGTCGCCGGTGCGCTCGCGGACGGTGGTGTACGCGCGCGACAGCCAGCGCTGGAAGCGCGGCAGCGCGATCATCAGCGGGACGAAGCACAGCCACACGAGCAGGGTGAGCTCCCAGGAGTAGACGAGCATGAGCACGCTGGCGACCAGGAGCTGGCCGAGCGCGACGATGATCATCAGCCCGCCCCACTGCATGAACGTGCTGATCTGGTCGATGTCGTTGGTGACGCGGGAGACGAGCGCGCCGCGCCGCTCGGTGTTCTGGGTGAGCACCGACAGGTCGTGGACGTGGCGGAAGCCGCGCACCCGCAGCGTCGCCAGCGACGCCTCGGTGGCCTTGTAGAGGCGGACGTTCATGATGTACGCGGCCAGCGCGGTCAGCAGCACGGCGGCGGCGCACAGGGCGACGGTCCGGTAGATGTAGGGCAGGTCGGGGACGCCGTCCTTGAGCCCGGTGTCGATCGTCTGCTGGACGGCGATCGGCACGATGATCTTGCCGATGGTGGCGACGACGGCGAGGGCGAGCGTGACCGCCAGCCCCTGGCGGAACTCGGGGGTGAGCGAGAGCCCCCGGCGGATGGTCGCCCAGGCGGAGCTGTCGGCGTTCGCGCCGATGCCCTGGCGCACGTTCTCGGCGGTCTCGGCGGTCACGCGCTGACCCCTTCCTCTTCGGCGTCGGTGCCGAGTTGAGTGCTGCCGTCGAGGTCGAGGGCGGCCCGTTCGGCCTCCTCGCGCTCGTAGGCCGTCACCAGGTTGCGGTAGCCCTCGCACCGCTTGATCAGTTCGTCGTGGGTCCCGCGGTCGGCGACGCGGCCGTGCTCCAGGAAGACGACCTCGTCGGCGAGGGCGATGGTGGCCATCCGGTAGGCGACGACCACGACGGTCGAGGCCTGTGCCCGGTCCCGGAGCCCGTACAGGATCTTGGCCTCGACCTGCGGGTCCACGCTGGAGGTGGCGTCGTCGAGGATGAGCAGGCGGGGGCGTCGGACGACGGCGCGGGCCAGCGCGAGGCGCTGGCGCTGGCCGCCGGACAGGGAGGCGCCGCGCTCGCCGACGCGGGTGTCGAGCCCGTCGCCGAGGCGGGTGACGAAGCCGTCGGCCTGGGCGACGCGCAGCGCGCCCCACACCTCGTCGTCGTCGAGGGGCAGGTCGAGCGCGACGTTGCCGCGTACGGAGTCGTCGAACAGGAACGTCTGCTGCGGCACCAGCGCGACCGACTCGGCGAGCTTGCCGTACGCGAGGTCGCGCAGGTCGACGCCGTCGAGCGCGACGCGGCCCGAGTCGGGGTCGACGAGGCGGACGAGCAGCTGGACGAGCGTGGACTTGCCGGAGCCTGTGGGGCCGACGAGCGCGACGGTGCGCCCGGCGGGCACGTCGAAGGTGACGTCGTGCAGCACCTCGGCGTCGCCGTAGGAGTAGGAGACGCCGGAGACGGCCAGGGCGGCGGGCTCGTCGCGGTCGGCGGCGGCCTGGCCGTAGTCCATCGAGCCCTCGGCGTCGAGCACGGCCTGGACGCGGGTCCAGCCGACGACGCTGCGCGGCAGCTCGGCCAGCACCCAGCCGAGCGCCCGGATCGGGAACGACAGCAGCGTGAACAGGTAGGCGACCTGGACGAGCTGGCCGGCCTCGATGGAGCCGGTGGACAGCCGCAGCGCGCCGACGGCCAGGACGGCGAGCACGCCGAGCGTGGGCAGCGCCTCCAGCAACGGGTCGAACAGGCCGCGCACCTTGCCGACGGCGATGTTGGCGTCGCGCAGCTCGTGGGCGCGGCGGCGGAAGCGGTCGGTCTCCAGGTCCTCGCGGCCGAGCGTCTTGACGACGAGGGCGCCGTCGAAGCTCTCGTGCGCGATCTCGCTGACCTCGGCGCGCAACTGCTGGGCCCGGGTGGCGAGCGGGCTGAGCCTGCGCTGGTAGACGAGGTTGAGCACGGCGATGGCCGGGAAGATGAGGAAGCCGACCAGGGCGAGCATGAGGTCGGTGAGCAGCATGCCGACGGCCGCGGTGAGCAGCATGACGACGACGCCGACGGCCATCGGCAGCGGCGCGAGCGGCGCCCAGGCGGCCTCGGCGTCGGCGCTGGCGTTGGACAGCAGCTGGCCGGTGGGGTGGCGGTGGTGCCAGGCGAGCGGCAGCCGCAGATACTGCTTGGTGACGTCGCGGCGGGAGCGGGCCTGCATCCGGTACTGGATGACACCGGCCAGGATGCGCCGCCCGGCCACGCCGATGGACTTGAGCAGGGCGGTGCCGAGGATGAGCAGCACGCCGGTCCACATCGCGCCCGCCGCGGTCTCGCCGGCGGTGAACGCGGGCATCACGACGTGCTCCGTGGCCCACCCGAGTGCCCATGCCGAGGCGACGGTCATGCCGCCGTAGAGCGCGCTCGCCACGACCGCGGCGGCGAACATCGCCTTCTCCGTACGAATGGCCACCCCAAGGACACGCAGCCCTTGACGCATGACGGCCGAGGTGACCTTGTTCGCCACTCCTGAAGCTTCCCTTCACTGCCCGCTATAACTACGTAAGTCAGTATCACGTCTGATCATCCCGTTATTCCCCTGGCGTAAGGTTGGCATGTGACTCATGCTCGTGACGAACGCGCGGCGCTCTGCGATCTGTTCGACCGGCTCGGCCCCGGCGCCCCGACGCTCTGCGCGGGATGGGACTCCTACGACCTGGCCGCCCACCTGGTGTTGCGCGAGCGCAGGCTCGACGCGCTGCCCGGCATCGCGATCCGGGCGCTGTCGGGCCGCACGGCCTCGGTGCAGCAGTCGCTGAAGGACCGCCACCCCTTCCCCGAGCTGGTCGCCCTCGTCCGGAAGCCCGGCGGCGTCTACGGGCTGGCGCCCTTCCTCGACTCGGCCGTCAACACGCTGGAGTACTTCGTCCACCACGAGGACGTGCGCCGCGCCCAGCCCTCCTGGGAGCCGCGCGAGCTGCCCGCGGACTTCGACGACCACATCTGGAAGCGGCTGTCGGCCATGGCCAAGCTGATGCTGCGCCGCGCCCCCGTGGGCGTGGTGCTGCACCGGCGCGGCTCCGGCGGGGCGCGCTCGGTGCTGCTCGGCGGCGCGGGCGAGGGCCCCAAGGTCGAGGTGACGGGCGACGCGGGCGAGCTGCTGCTGTTCTGCTTCGGCCGCCAGGCGCACGCCAGGGTCGACCTGACCGGCGACCCTGGCGCCGTCGAGCGGCTGCGCAGCGCCCGCCTGGGCGTCTAGTCCCCCGTACGTCTAGCTACGTCTAGCTCTGGTACGTGTCCTCCGCCAGGCGGGCCTGGGCGAGCCTGCGCAGGGCGGCGATGAGCGTGTCGCCGAGCAGGGTGCCGAGCGCCACGACCTCGACCGCCCGCTCCCGGTCGGTCACGTCCCCCAGGATGCGCACGTCGGCCGAGGCCGCCGCCTCGGCAGCTCCGGCGTAGTCGTCCAGCCCCTCGAGCACGTCGTCGAGCCCCAGCTCCAGGAGGCTCGCCACGACGCCGGTGAGCGTGGCCGCCGACGGATGATCCGCCAGGCCGTCCCAGCCCTTCCTGGCCAGCAGGGTGGCCACCTGGTCCCGCGCCCGCTCCGCCGCGGCGCCGGAGCCGGAGGCGGGGCCTGGCTCCTGGGGCGCGGCCACGGCGGGCTGCGCCTCGGCCAGCAGCTCGCCCGCGCTCACGCCCGGGTCGTCCAGGTGGCGCACCAGCCCGGCGATCGCGGCGATGCTCAGCCCGCCGTAGTCGGCCAGCGCCCGGACCAGCTTCAGCCGCCGCACGTGCACGGGCCCGTACTCGGCCTGGTTGCGGGCCAGCGGCCGGCCGGGCGCCAGCAGCCCCTCCCTCAGGTAGTACTTGATCGTCGGCACCGGCACCCCGGTGGCGGCGCTCAGACCGGCCATGCGCACGCTCGCGGCTCCCTTCTCGCGGATTGCGGAAAGTCTAGCCATTGGAGAGTGTCGCTATCCATCCAGGGTCTGTCGCTCCCGTCACATCACCGAACCACCGGCCCGTATGGCGCCCCCGCCACGCCCGCAGGCCGTACGATGACACAGGAAACAAGCCCCCCGGTTAGGATCATGAACATCTTCACAGAAGATGCCTAGTGACCGCCCAGATCCGGGTATATACGGCTGGGAATGGACTGCAGGAGGCCCCCCATGCAGGTCAAGAAGGTGATCACGTACGTGGCCGTCGCGTTCGTGATCTTCTACCTGTTCACCCGGCCGGCCGAAGCCGCCGCCGCGGTCAACGGTGTGTTCGATGGGATCGTCCAAGGAGCCAATCAACTGGCTGTCTTCTTCAGCAGTGTTTTGACCTGAAGCGCGGTCCTGTCTGCGTCAATTGGCTTCCCCGCGCTGCCAAGTCGTGTTACGCAGACAGGATGAGAGATCGCCCAGCCGTTGCCAAGCCCGTCCAGCCTGACCCCGCGGTCAGGCGGATCCTCGAGCGCACCGAGCTCGAGGGCGTCGAGCTGATCCGGTTCCTGTACGCCGACCACGGCGGCGTCATCCGGGGCAAGGCCGCCTCGCGGTCGCGCCTCGCGGAACGGCTCAACACGGGCATCGGGCACACGGTGGCCATGATGGCGATGAACATGCTCGACCAGTTGCAGGAGGTCGAGCACCTGGGTCCGGTGGGCGAGGTCCGCATCGTCCCCGACCCCTCGACGTACGTCCCGCTCCCCCACGCGCCGGGGGCCGCGGCCATGCTGTCGGATCTGCGCCTTCCCGACGGCTCGCCCTGGGCCGCCTGCCCGCGCACCTTCCTCAAGGACGCGATCGCGCTGCTCGCCGGCGAGGGCTACACGCTGCTGGCCGCGTTCGAGCCGGAGTTCACGCTGGGGCGGCGGCTGCCCGACCCGTCCGGCGGGCCCGACCGGCTGGTGCCGCTCGACGACTCGCTGTGCTACGCCGGTCACGGCTTCGACACCGCCCACGACTACACGATCAAGCTGGTCCGCGCCCTGGAGACGCAGGGGCTGCGGGTCGAGCACTACCATCCGGAGCTCGGCCCCGGCCAGCAGGAGCTGACCGTGCGGCACGCGCCCGCGCTGCGGGCCGCCGACAACCACGTCCTCTACCGCGAGACCGTGCGCGGCGTGGCGCTGCGCATGTCCATGTGGGCGTCGCTGGCCCCCAAGCCGCTGGCCGACCAGGCGGGCAACGGCGCGCACCTGCACCTGTCCCTGTGGCGCGAATCCCGTAACCTCTTCGACGGTGACAGTGGCGGCGAGGGAGCTGTGCGTGACTGGTTCGTCGGCGGGCTGCTCGCCCACCTGCCCGCGCTGACCGCGCTCACCTGCGGCAGCGTCAACAGCTTCCGCCGCCTGGCGCCGCGCATGTGGGCCGGCGCCTACGCCGTGCACGGCCCCGACAACCGCGAGGCCGCCGTACGGATCTGCTCCCCGCTCGGCGAGAGCGGCGAGCCCAACCTGGAGCTGAAGCCCTCCGACTCCTCGGCCAACCCCTACCTGGCCCTCGGCGCGGTCATCCACGCCGGGCTCGACGGCGTCCGCCGCAGGCTCGACCCGGGCGAGGCCGTGGACGTCGACCCCGACACCCGGCCCGGCCGCTACCCGCGGCTGCCGTCGTCGCTGACCGAGGCCCTCGACGCGCTGGAGGCCGACCCGGTGCTCATGGAGGCGCTCGGGCCGCTGCGCGCCTCCGCCTACCTGGCCGTCAAACGGTCCGAGGCGGCGGCGTTCGCCGCCCGCGACGCCTCCTACGAGCTGTTCCAGCACATGCGGGTCTTCTAGCGGACCGGGTGGCCCGCCGTCCGCAGCGTCTCCTTCACCTCGCCGATCTTCAGCGTGCCGAAGTGGAAGACGCTGGCCGCCAGCACCGCGTCGGCGCCCGCGGCGACGGCCGGCGGGAAGTCCTCCAGCCGCCCCGCGCCACCGCTGGCGATCACCGGCACCCGCACGGCGGCCCGCACCGCGCGCAGCATCTCCAGGTCGTAGCCGTCGAGCGTGCCGTCGCCGTCCATGGAGTTGAGCAGGATCTCGCCCACGCCCAGCTCCTCGCCCCGGGCGGCCCACTCCACCGCGTCGATGCCGGTGCCGCGCCGGCCACCGTGGGTGGTCACCTCGAAGCCGCTCGCCGTGCCCGGCGCCCGCCGCGCGTCGACCGACAGCACCACGCACTGCGCGCCGAAGCGCCGCGACGCCTCGGTCAGCAGCTCCGGCCTGGCGATCGCGGCGGTGTTGAGCGACACCTTGTCGGCCCCGGCCCGCAGCAGCCGGTTGACGTCGTCGACCGAACGCACCCCGCCGCCGACGGTCAGCGGGATGAACACCTGCTCGGCGGTGCGGCGCACCACGTCGAGCATGGTCTCGCGCTCGCCCGACGAGGCGGTGATGTCGAGGAAGGTGAGCTCGTCCGCGCCCTCCTCGTCATAGCGCCTGGCCAGCTCGACCGGGTCGCCCGCGTCACGCAGGTTCGCGAAGTTGACGCCCTTGACGACCCTGCCGGCGTCGACGTCCAGGCAGGGGATCACCCTCACGGCTACGGTCATGCTCGGTGTGCCTCTATCTCGATCTCGACAAGCATCCGCGGGTCCACCAGCCCGGCCACCCGCACCCCGGTGCAGGCGGGCCGCACGTCGCCGAACGACTCGGCGATGGCCTGGCCGGCCAGGTCGAAGTGACGGTGCTCGACCACGTAGTAGCGGACCATGACGACGTCCTGGCGGGACAGCCCGCCCATCTCCACGGCCTCCAGCGCGATCTGGATCGCGGTGCGGCTCTGCCGGTAGGCGTCGCCGACGTGACGGACCTCGCCGTCGACGGTGGAGGTGCAGCCCGAGACGATGACCCGGTTGCCCACGACCACCGCGCGCGCGTAACCGTACTTCTCCTCCCAGACGCCTCCGGAGAACACCCGCATGCCGGTGCTTTCCATGCTCATGGTGCCCATCACGCCCCCTCCCGGCGTCACTACTCGCCCACCGCGGCCAGCGCGCTTTCCAGCGTGAACGCCCGGGCGTACAGGGCCCTGCCCACGATGGCACCTTCCACGCCGACGGGAACGAGAGAAGACAGTGCCACCAGATCGTCGAGAGACGAGACTCCGCCGCTGGCCACGACGGGTTTGTCGGTGCGCGAGCACACCTCCCGCAGCAGGTCGAGGTTGGGGCCGCGCAGGGTGCCGTCCTTGGTGACGTCGGTGACCACGTAGCGCTGGCAGCCGTCGGCCTCCAGCCGCTCCAGCACCTCCCACAGGTCGCCGGCGTCCTCGGTCCAGCCCCGGGCGGCGAGCGTGGTGCCGCGCACGTCCAGGCCGACCGCGATCTTGTCGCCGTGCTCGGCGATGATCCGGCGGCACCACTCGGGGTTCTCCAGCGCGGCCGTGCCGATGTTGACGCGGCGGCAGCCGGTCGCCAGCGCCGCGGCGAGCGAGGCGTCGTCGCGGATGCCGCCGGACAGCTCCACGTTCACGTCCAGCCGGCCGATCAGGTCGGTGATCAGCTCACGGTTGGAGCCCCGGCCGAACGCGGCGTCGAGGTCGACCAGATGGATCCACTCGGCGCCCGCCTCCTGCCAGGCCAGCGCGGCGGCCAGCGGCTCGCCGTAGCCGGTCTCGGTGCCGGCCTCACCCTGGACGAGGCGTACGGCCTGGCCGTCGGCCACGTCCACGGCGGGGAGCAAAACGAGCGACATCAGGTCCTCCGGTCGAAAGCGAGGGTCACGAGCACGGGAAAGAGCAGCAGTGAGAAGACGAGGACGCCGAAGCTCAGCAACGGCGAGCCCCACAGCAGCCAGGCGAGCGCCTGGACGAGCAGGAAAGCGAGCGCGACGACCGCGTTCTGCGCGCGGTGGCGGCGGGCGAGCAGGCCGCCCTGGCGGGCCACCCGCACCGGGCGTGGGACGAGCCGGGTCAGGCGGGCGCGGCGGCGCGCCCGGCGGGCCTGGCGCTCCTCGTTGATCCGCATGGCCCGGGCCCGTTCGGCCTCACGCTCGGCGCGGCGGCGCGCCCGCTCCTTACTCAAGGGTGCCGAGCCAGTTGGCCAGCAGCGCGGCCCCGGCGTCGCCGGACTTCTCCGGGTGGAACTGGGTGGCCATGAGCGGGCCGTTCTCGACGGCGGCGACGAACGGCACGCCGTGCTCGGCCCAGGTCACCACCGGCTCGGCGAACCCGTCGCCGGGTCGCAGCTCCCACTCGCGCACGCCGTAGGAGTGCACGAAGTAGAAGCGGGTGGCGGCGTCGAGGCCGGCGAACAGCACGCTGCCCTGGGGGGCCTTGACGGTGTTCCAGCCCATGTGGGGCAGCACCGGCGCCTCCAGGCGCTCGACCGCGCCGGGCCACTCACCGCAGCCCTCGGTCTCCACGCCGTGCTCGACGCCGCGGGCGAACAGGATCTGCATGCCGACGCAGATGCCGAGCACGGGCCGGCCGCCGGCCAGCCGCCTGCCGATGATCTGCTCGCCGCGCACGCCCTTGAGCCCGGCCATGCAGGCGGCGAACGCGCCGACGCCGGGCACGACGAGGCCGTCGGCCTCCAGCGCGGCGTCGAAGTCGGCGGTGACCGTGACGTCGGCGCCGACCCTGGCCAGCGCACGCTCAGCCGAGCGCAGGTTGCCCGACCCGTAGTCGAGCACGACGACGCGGCTCACCACCACATCACCCCCGCGGTGATCGCCATGGCGGCGCCGACGCCGCAGATCGCGGCGCCGATCTTGAGCCCCTGCTTGTACAGCGAGACCACGCCGCCGACCAGGAACATGCCGAGGAACACCATGACGACGGCTATCACGTTGCCGGTCACAGCACGCCCTTGGTGCTGGGCACGCCGGTGGCGCGCGGGTCGCGCTCGGAGGCGGCCCGCAGTGCCCTGGCCAGCGCCTTGAACTGGGCCTCGACGATGTGGTGCGCGTTGCGCCCGTAGGGGACGCGCACGTGCAGGCAGATCGCCGCCTGGGCGACGAACGACTCCAGGATGTGGCGGGTCATGGTCGTGTCGTAGTCGGGCCCGATCATCGGCGCCATGCCCTCGGGCTCGGAGTGCACCAGGTAGGGGCGGCCGGACAGGTCGACGGTGACCTCGGCGAGCGACTCGTCGAGCGGGCACGACGCATTGCCGAACCGCCTGATGCCCGACTTGTCGCCCAGCGCCTCGCGGAACGCCGCCCCCAGGGCCAGCGCGGTGTCCTCGATCGTGTGGTGGGAGTCGATGTGCAGGTCGCCCTCGGTCTTGACCGTCAGGTCGAACAGCCCGTGCTTGCCCAGCTGGGCCAGCATGTGGTCGTAGAAGCCGACCCCGGTCGACACGTCCACCGTGCCGGTGCCGTCGAGACCCACCTCGACCAGGACCGACGTCTCCTTCGTCGTACGCTCGACGCGGCCTACGCGACTCACAGGACTCCCTCCAGGGCGGCGCGGAAGGCCGCCATCTCCTCGCCGGTGCCGATCGACACCCGAAGCCATTGTGGCGGGCCCACCTCACGGATGAGCACGCCCCGGGCCAGCAGCCCCTCCCACACCGCGCGCCGGTCGGGGAAGCGCCCGAACAGCACGAAGTTGGCGTCGGAGTCGGCGACCGCCAGCCCCTTGGACCGCAGCCACGCCACCGTGTCGTCACGCTCGCGGCGCAGCGCGTCGACGGTGCCGAGCAGCTCGGCCCGGTGCCGCAGCGCCACCCGCGCCGCCGTCTGCGTGAGCGCCGACAGATGGTACGGCAGCCGCACCAGCAGCAGCGCCTCCACCACGGCCGGGTGGGCGGCCAGGTAGCCCAGCCGGGTGCCCGCCATGGCGAACGCCTTGGACATCGTCCGGGTGACGATCAGCCGGGGGTGACGCGGCAGCAGGGTGAGCGCCGACGGCGTGCCCTCGCGGGCGAACTCGGCGTAGGCCTCGTCGACCACCACCATGCCGGGGGCGGCCTCCAGGATCGCCTCGATCACCGCCAGCGGCTGCGCGGTGCCGGTCGGGTTGTTGGGCGAGGCCAGGAAGACGACGTCGGGCCGGTGCTCGCCGATCGCCGCGACGGCCTTGCCGGGGTCGAGCGAGAAGTCGTCCTCGCGCGCCGCCCTGATCCACTCGGTGTTGGTGCCGGTCGTGATGATCGGGTGCATCGAGTAGGACGGCTCGAAGCCGAGCGCGGTGCGGCCGTGGCCGCCGAACGCCTGGAGGATCTGCTGGATGATCTCGTTGGAGCCGTTGGCCGCCCACACCTGCTCGGTGGTCAGGCCGTGGCCCAGGTAGGCGGCCAGCCCGGCGCGCAGCTCGACGGCGTCGCGGTCGGGGTAGCGGTTGAGGCCGCCCGCCACCCGCCCGACCTCCTCGGCCAGGTCGGCGACCAGCTCGGGAGAGGGCGGGTAGGGGTTCTCGTTGGTGTTGAGCCGGACCGGGACGTCGATCTGCGGCGCGCCGTAGGGCGACTTGCCGCGCAGGTCGTCGCGGATGGGCAGGTCGGAGAGGTTCACGACGGCACCTGCCCGTCGAAGCGGGCGCGCACGGCGGCGCCGTGCGCGGGCAGGTCCTCGGCGTCGGCCAGCACCGACACGTGCGCGGCCGCGCCGGCCAGCGCCTCGCGGGTGTAGTCGACGACGTGGATGCCGCGCAGGAACGACTGCACCGACAGGCCGCTGGAGTGGCAGGCGCAGCCGCCGGTGGGCAGCACGTGGTTGGACCCGGCGAGGTAGTCGCCGAGCGAGACCGGCGACCAGGGGCCGACGAAGATCGCGCCGGCGTTGCGCACCCGGGCGGCCACCGCGGCGGCGTCGGCGGTGTGGATCTCCAGGTGCTCGGCGGCGTAGGCGTCGACGACCTTGAGCCCGTCGTCGAGGCTGTCGACGAGCACGATGCCCGACTGGCGGCCGGCCAGCGCCTCGGTGATGCGCTCGGAGTGGCGGGTGGCCGCCACCTGGCCGGGCAGCTCCTTCTCGACCGCGTCGGCGAGCTCGGGGCTGGTGGTGACCAGGACGGCGGCGGCGATCACGTCGTGCTCGGCCTGGCTGATCAGGTCGGCCGCCACGTGGACGGGGTCGGCCGTCTCGTCGGCCAGGATCGCGATCTCGGTGGGGCCGGCCTCGGAGTCGATGCCGATGCGGCCCTTGAGCAGCCGCTTGGCCGCGGCGACCCAGATGTTGCCGGGCCCGGTGACCATGGTGGCGGGCTCGCACTCCTCGGTGCCGTAGGCGAACATGGCCACGGCCTGGGCGCCGCCCGCCGAGTAGACCTCGTCGACGCCGAGCAGCGCGCACGCGGCCAGGATCGTCGGGTGCGGCAGGCCGTCGTGCTCCTTCTGGGCGGGGCTGGTGACGGCCAGCGAGGCCACCCCGGCCTCCTGCGCGGGCACGACGTTCATGACCACGCTCGACGGGTAGACGGCGCGTCCGCCGGGGACGTAGAGGCCGACCCGGTCGACGGGCACCCACCGCTCGGTGACGGTGCCGCCGGGCACGACCTCGGTGGTGACGTCGCTGCGCCGCTGGTCGCGGTGGACGAGCCTGGCCCGCCTGATCGACTCCTCCAGCGCCGCCCGGACCGCGGGGTCCAGCTCGTCCAGCGCGCGGGCGATGGCCTCGGCGGGGACGCGGGT
Organism: Nonomuraea sp. NPDC023979; assembly: GCF_040639085.1. NCBI lineage: Bacteria > Bacillati > Actinomycetota > Actinomycetes > Streptosporangiales > Streptosporangiaceae > Nonomuraea > Nonomuraea sp. NPDC023979. Next base: position 57,968 of record NZ_JBEZZG010000042.1, on the reverse strand, counting down.
GGTGGCGATCTCGACTCCGTCGAACCTGGCGGTCAGCTCCCGTACGGCTGCCGCCCCGCGATGGCGCACGTCCTCGCAGATGGGCCGCACCTTCTCCAGGGCGGCCTCGACGTCGAGCTCGGCGCGGGGCAGCACGTCGCGCAGGTTCGCCGGCAGGGAACCGCGCATGTCGATACGGGAAATCACCCTGACAGTCTACGGAGTCCGATCCCCGGATCCGGATCTGTCCACACTACGGACAGTCGCGTGGCGCGACGGGGACGGGACAGTGGCGGCACGGGGGTGGCGCAGGGGTGACGCGGGTGGCCCGGTCGTGAGGTCGCGACGGGGGCACGCGACCTCACGACCGTTTCCGCCCTGGCCCGGGCCGAGCGCCAGTGCGGGGCGCCGTGGGCGGTGGATCCACGGCTGGGGTGAAGCTTGGGCCGGGTGCTGCCCGGCGGGGTCGCGGGCAAACACGTCCACGGTTTGGCCAGGGTTTTTCCCTGGCCCGGGACACTTGAAACGTACTTTGACATTACTTGTCCTTTATGTTCCCTCCCGTACGCTTGCCCGCATGGGAATCTGGCGTGGGCCCGACGGCGTCGTCGTCGAGGCCATCGTGCTCGGCGACCGGCCGGTGCTCCGGGTCTCTCACCAGGTCGGCGGGCGCGCCTACCTCCAGGGCTACTGCTCGTCCGTCGACGAGCTCGGCCGGCACGGCGTCGACCTGGCCCAGCTCGTCGAGGAGAAGCCCGACCCCGTGGCTTGACCATCTGTAAACCCCCGGCGATCACTGGCGGCGCGCGCGCCGGGGTATGCCTGGGTGCATGGCGCCGCTGCCCACCTACGCGCCGATGCTCGCCCAGCTCGGTTCCCTGCCCACCACCGACGAGGACGACTGGGCCGTCGAGATGAAGTGGGACGGCGTCCGCGCCCTCGCCTACGTCGACGGCGGCGCCGTCCGCCTCATGTCGCGCAACGCCAAGGACATCACCGCCGCCTACCCCGAGCTCCAGCTCATGGCCGGGGCCACCGGCGGCCGGCCCGCCGTGGTCGACGGCGAGATCGTCGCCTTCGACGAGGCGGGCAGGCCCAGCTTCGGCGCCCTGCAGCCGCGCATGCACCAGCGCAACCCGCTGAGCGTCGCCGAGCTCGCCCGCACCGTCCCCGTCACGTTCCTGGCCTTCGACATCCTGCACCTCGGCGACGACCCCGCCATCGCCCTCCCCTACACCGCCCGGCGCGACCTGCTGGAGAGCACGCTCACGCCCGGCTTCCGCTGGCAGGTCCCGGTCTGGTTCCATGACCACGCCGAGGACGCCTTCGCCTCCTCCCGCCGCCTCGGCCTCGAAGGCGTCGTGTGCAAACGGCTCACCTCCCCCTACCGGCCCGGCCGGCGCACCGCCGAGTGGACCAAGGTCAAGAACGTCAGCGCCGTCGAGGTCGTCGTCGGCGGCTGGAAGCCGGGCGCCGGCCGCCGGGCCGGGACGATCGGGTCGCTGCTGCTCGGCTCCTACGACGACGGCGGCAGACTGCTGTTCGTCGGGCACGTCGGCACCGGCTTCACCCAGGCCATGCTCCGCGACCTGCACCGCAGGCTCGCCCCGCTGGAACGGCCCGACCCGCCCTTCGACGAGCCCGTCCCGCGCGAGCACGCCCGCGACGCGCACTGGGTCAGCCCCGTCCTGGTCGGCGAGGTGCAGTACGCCGAGATGACCGGCGACAACCGGCTGCGCCACCCGTCCTGGCGCGGTCTGCGCCCCGACCGCGAGCCCCGTGAGGTCCGCGCGCCCGGCGGCGAGAGCCCGGGCGCGTCCGCGACAGGCTGACCGGTCAGCGCTGATCGGCGGCAGGGGCGCCGGCAGGGGCGTCGGCCCGGACCGGCTCGGCCAGCGTGAGCGACAGCAGCCACGCCAGCACCGGGAACGCGATCAGGCAGCCCAGCGCCAGCCGCAGCGACGTCGCCTCCGCCACCGCCCCCACCAGCGGGCTCGCCAGCCCGCCGACGCTCACCGCCAGCCCCAGCGTCACCCCGCTCGCCGTGCCCACGCGGCGCGGCAGGAAGTCCTGGCCCAGCGTCACGTGCAGGGAGAAGGGCGCGTACAGGGTGATCGACGCCGCCGCCACGAACACGTACGCGGCCGGTCCGGGCGCCAGCACCACGCCCGCCACCGCCGGGACGCTCAGCGCGTACGCGAGCCGCATCGCCCGCACCCGCCCCATCCGCGCCGCCAGCCTGCCGCCCAGCACCGTGCCCACCGCGCCGCCCGCGAACAGCACGAACAGCGCCACCGCGCCCGCCGCCCCGCCCCCCAGGTACAGGGCCACGAACGCGCTCAGCCCCACGTACACCACCGACCGGAACACGATCACCAGCGTCAGCCGGGCGAACGACGGCCAGTCGTCACACCCCCGCGCCGGCCCGGCCGCGCGCCCCCGCTCCCCCGGCCCCGCCAGCGAGCGCATCACCACCAGCGTCAGCACCGCCCCGGCCACGCCCGGCACCACCAGGAACGGCGACGCCGCCAGCCCGCCCGCCGCCAGCAGCGGCGTCACCAGGATCGGCGCCGAGGCGAACCCCAGCGTGCCGCCCAGCGAGAACCAGCTCATCCGCACGTCGCTGCCCTCGCTGGCGATCCGCGCCAGCCGCGCCGACTCCGGATGGTAGGCCGCCACCCCCAGCCCCGACAGCGCCACCGCCAGCCACGTCAGCGGGTACGACTCCGACACCCCGCTCAACGCCACGCCGAGCCCTGCCGTCGTCATGCTGACCGGGATCAGCCACGGCATCCGCCACCGGTCCGTCAGCGCCCCGAACACCGGCTGCACGATCGACGACAGCAGCGTCGCCGCCAGCACCACCCCCGACGCGGCCACGTACCCGTAACCCCGCTCGGCCACCAGGAACGGCACCATCGCCGGAACCGCGCCCTGATACACGTCCACGCCCGCATGCCCGGCGGCCAGCACCGCGACCCTGTTCACCCGCACGCCCCCGATCGTGCCGCCGGGCGGTCGTGGCCCGCTTCCGATAAAATGCCAATCAGTCATGAAAATCCGCCATCTGTCGCGTGCGCCCACCGGCATCCGCCCGCTCGCGGCCGGCGCGGGCATCGACGCCCACCGGCACGACACCCACCAGATCGTGTACGCGCGCCACGGCGTCCTGTCGGTCACCACCGACGCCGGCACCTGGGTCGCCCCGGCCAACCGGGCGATCTGGATCCCGGCCGGGACCGTCCACGAGCACCGCGCTCACGGCAGCACGGACCTGCGGCTGATCGGGCTCACCGGCAACCCGCCCGGCCTGACGCGCCCCGCCGTGCTCGCGGTCGGGCCGCTGCTGCGCGAGCTGATCATCGCCTACACCGACCTGCCGGACGACGACGCCGCCGCGACCGGGGACACCGCGGACGAAGGCCCCGCGGACAAAGGCTTCACGGCAGGAGGCTTCACGGCAGGAGGGGAGCGGGCGAGATTGCTGGCCGTGCTGGTCGATCAGCTCCGGCGGGCGCCCGAGCAGCCGTTCCACCTGCCGACCCCGCGTGACGCGCGGCTGGCGGCCGTGTGCGCGGCGCTGCACGCCGACCCGGCCGACAACCGGACGCTGGCCAGGCTCGCCGCCCACGCAGGCACCAGCGACCGGACGCTGGCCCGGCTGTTCCGGGCCGAGCTGGGCATGACGTTCCCGCAGTGGCGCACCCAGCTCCGGCTGCACCACGCGCTGCTGCTGCTCGCCGACGGGGTGAGCGTCACAACCGTGGCGCACCGGTGCGGCTGGGCGTCGGCCAGCGCGTTCATCGACGCGTTCCGGCGGGCGCTCGGGTACACCCCGGGCCGCGCCTTTACAATGTAGATTCGCTACACTGGGTCTCCGTGAGCAAGAAGAGCAAGGGCGGCGGCACGCCGGCCACCGTGGCGCTCGACAAGGCCAAGGCGGAGTTCACCCTCCACCCCTACGAGCACGACGCCTCGGCGCAGGCCTACGGCGAGGAGGCGGCCGACGCGCTCGGCGTCCCCCACGAGCGGATCTTCAAGACGCTGGTCGCCGAGGTCGAGAGCGGCCTGGCCGTGGCCGTGGTGCCCGTGGCCGGCAAGCTCGACCTCAAGGCGCTGGCCGCCGCCACCGGCAGCAAGCGGGCCGCGATGGCCGACGCCGCCAAGGTCGAGCGCGTCACCGGCTACGTCGTCGGCGGCATCAGCCCGCTCGGGCAGCGCAAGCTCCTGCCCACCGTGGTCGACTCCTCGGCGCTGGAGTTCGACACGATCTACTTCTCGGCGGGCAAGCGCGGGCTGCAGATCGAGACCGCCCCCGCCAACCTGATCGCGCTGACCCGGGCGGTGACCGCGCCCATCGGAAAGACGGGCTGACCTCGTCGCAGCGCACAACACCTGGGCCGACTTTCGTCCGGACGCACCAAGCGGTCGCGGCGTTTCCGTATGAACAATGCAGAAACGCCGCAACACCGGAGACCGTATGGGACTGGCCGAAAACACCCCGGCAACCACCTGGACGCCCGCCAAGATCCGCAAGACCGCCACGCTGACCATCGCGCTGCTCGCCGGCGTGTGGGTGATCGACTACGTCGACCGCGTCATGATGGCGGTCGCGCTGCCGTTCATCGGCGCGGAGTTCGCGCTCACCAAGACCGAGCAGGGCTGGCTGATCACCGTCTTCTCGCTGGTCTACCTGCTGTGCCAGATCCCCGGCGGCATGCTCGCCGACCGGTTCGGGGCGCGCCGGCTGCTCGTCGCCTCCCTGCTGCTGTGGTCGGCGTTCACCGCGCTGACCGGGCTCGCGTGGGGGCTGGCCGCGCTGCTGGTGATCCGGGCGCTGTTCGGCGTCGGCCAGGGACTGTTCCCCGGCGCGTCGTTCAAGGCCATCGCCGAACGCACCACGCCCGAGCGGCGGGCCACCGCCGCCGGCGCGATGCTCGCCTCCAACGTGCTCGGCGGCGGGCTCGCCCCGCTGATCGCCGCGCCGCTGCTGCTGGTGTTCGGCTGGCGTGACACGTTCCTCGTGGCGGCCGTGGCCGGCGTCGCGATCGGCGTGCTGCTGTGGTCGCTGCTCCCCCGCGCGCTGCCCGCCCACCTCACCGGCGCCGCCCAGGACACCGGCCCCGCCGCCCGGCCCGTCATCCCGCTCGCGGCCGTGCTGCGCTCGGCCGCCGTGTGGAAGTTCGCCGCGCTGTTCTGCGCCACGAACATGCTCGGCTACGGCATGATCACCTGGGTGCCCAGCTACCTCATGGAGGCCCGCGGCATCTCCCTGCTCAACACCGGCTTCCTCGCCGCGCTCCCCCAGCTCGTCATGACCGCGACGACGCTGCTCGGCGGCTGGCTGTTCGACCGCTACTTCCACGACCGGGCCAGGCTGTACGTGATCCCGCTGCTGCTGTGCACCGCCGTGCTGCTGCTCGTCATGATCAACGCCGAGACCGCCGCCGGGTTCACGCTCTTCCAGACGCTGGCGATGGCCGTGGCCGGGCTGTCCACCATGGGCATCCTCGGCATGCCGGTCCGCGCCCTGCCGCCCGAGGTGATCGGCTCCGGCATGGGCGTCGTCAACGTCGGCGGGCAGCTCGCCGGCGTGATCGCGCCGGTGCTCATGGGCTGGCTCGTCGACCAGTACTCCTACAGCGCCGCGTTCGGGCTGCTCATCGGCACCACCGTGCTCGGCGCGCTGATCGCGCTCATCGTGCCGCAGCGCGCCGACCGCTTCACCCTCGGGAGGGCCTCGTGACCACGTACGACCTGGTGATCTCCCGGGGGCGGGTGATCGACCCCGAGACCGGGCTCGACGGGATCCGCGACGTCGGCGTCAGCGGCGGCACGATCCGGGAGGTGTCGGCCGGACCGCTGCACGGCGTCACCCGCGTCGACGCCACCGGGCTGACCGTCTGCCCCGGCTTCGTCGACCTGCACAGCCACAGCGCCGACCTCGCCGGGCACCGGCTCCAGGCGCTCGACGGCGTCACCACCGTGCTGGAGCTGGAGGCCGGCAGCCTGCCCGTGTCGGCCGCCTACCGCGCCGCCGCCGAGGAGGGACGGCCGCTCAACTACGGCTTCGCCACCTCGTGGGCGGCCGCCCGGATGGCCGTGCTCGCCGGCGTCGAGCCCACCGGCAGGCTGGAGACGCTGTTCGCCAACATCGCCGTCGACGCCTGGCAGCGGCCCGCGACCCCTGAGCAGGTCGCGCGGATCGTCGGCCTCCTTGAGGCCGACCTCGCCGACGGCGCCCTCGGCATCGGCGTCCTCGTCGGCTACGCGCCCCGCACCGGGCCGGACGAGTATCTGGCCGTCGCCGCGCTCGCCGCCCGCGCCGGACGGCCCACGTACACCCATGCCCGCGAGCTCGTCGAGATGGACGCCGGCACGCCCGTCGACGGCGCCGAGGAGATCGTCCGCGCCGCCGTCGAGACCGGCGCGCACATGCACTACTGCCACGTCAACAGCACCTCCATCCGGCACGTCGACCGCGTCCTCGCCCTGGTCGAACGCGTGCGCGCCGAAGGGGCGCGGGTCACCACCGAGGCGTACCCGTACGGCGCCGGCATGACCGGCGTCGGCGCCGCCTTCCTCGCGCCCGAGCTGCTGCACCGGCGCGGGCTCACCCCGCACTCCATCGGGCTGCTGTCCACCGGGCGGCGCATGGCCGACGCCGCCGAGCTCCGCCGCGTCCGGCAGGAGGAGCCCGGGTCGGCGGCGTTCGTGCACCTGCTGGACGAGGACTCGCCCGCCGAGTTCGCCTACATCCGGCGGGCGCTCGACTTCGAGGACGCGGCGGTCGCCACCGACGCCGTGCCGCTGCTGTGGCGCGAGGGCGGCGACCCGGCGCGGCGGCTGGAATGGCCGCTGCCGCCGGACGCCGTCACCCACCCGCGCACCGCCGGCACGTACGGGCGCACCCTGCGGCTCGTGCGCGAGCAGGGGATGCTCGGGCTCGCCGAGGCCGTGCGGCGGTGCACGCTCGTGCCCGCCCAGGTCGCCGGGCTGGCGCGCAAGGGGCGGGTCCAGCCGGGGGCCGACGCCGACCTCACGGTCTTCGACCCGGACACGGTCACCGACCGGGCCACCTACGCGGCCACGGCGCTCCCCTCCACGGGGTTCCGGCACGTGCTGGTGGGCGGCGTCCCGGTCGTCCAGGACGGCGCCCTCCTCCCGGACGCCCGGCCCGGCCGCCCCGTCCGCGCCTGACCTCCACCGGGTGACGGCCCGCCACCGGGCGCGGCCCCGACCCCCTGAGCGGGCAGGTCAGTGGCGGTCGCGGCGGTGCCGGGGGGCGGCGTCGCGGCGGTGGCCGTCACCGTGGCGGCGGCGGGCCTCCGGCGGGCGGCCCTCACGGAGCGGGCCCTCGTACGGGCGCGACTCGTGGGGGCGCGACTCGTGGGCGCGCGACTCGTGGGGGCGGGCGCCGTGGCCGAAGAGCCAGCGGAGAAGCTTGCGGTGGCGCTTGGCGTACGCGCGGTGCCGGCCACGGCGGCCGTTCTCCTCGCCTGCTTCCTCCTCGCCCTCCTCCAGGCCCGGCGTGTTGCCGCCGCCGAAGCGGCTCATGTCGGGCCCCGGGAACCCCTTGGCCTCGGTGTGGCGCAGGGCGGCGCGCATGGAGTCCACCCAGATGGGCCCCGGCAGCGAGGCGCCCTGGACGGAGCCGTAGTACTGGTCGCCGATGCGCACGTCGGTGAGCGGGTGCTTGTAGGAGCCGCGGATGTCGCCGACGCTCACCGCCGCCGCCAGATGGGGCGTGTAGCCGGCGAACCAGGCGGAGGTGTAGCCGTTGTTGGTGCCGGTCTTGCCGGCGGCGGGCCGGTCCAGGTCCTGGCCCTTCATCGTGCCCTTGTCGAACACGCCGGTGAGCACCCAGTTGACAGCGTCGGCCACCTGCCGGTCGATCACCTGCTCGCAGGCGGGCGAGACGTGGGTGCGCCGCCCGTCGCGGTCGACGATCTCGGTGATGGCGAGCGGCTCGCAGTAGCGCCCCCGGGCGGCGAAGGCGGCGAACGACGCGGCCACGGTGAGCGGGTCCATCTCGTTGACGCCGAGCGTGAAGGTCGGCACCTCGCGCAGCGGCGTCCCGTCGGCGCGGGTCACGCCGAGCGCCTTGGCGGTCTTGACCACGTTGCAGAGCCCGACCTTGCGCTCCAGCATCATGTAGAAGATGTTGACGGACTTCCAGGTGCCGGTGGAGATGCTGTGCGGGCCGCCCTTGCCCTCGCCGCTGGCGTTGTGGATCTCGGTGCCGGGGTCGTTGACGGGCCGTCCCGAGCAGTCGCGGTAGCCCTGTGCCGGGGTCATCACGCCGGGGGTGTCGAAGCCGTCGTCGAAGCGCCAGCCCTGCTGGAGCGCCGTGGCGAGGGTGAACACCTTGAACGTGGAGCCCGCCTGGAGTCCCTGGCCGCCGCCGTGCCGCACGTCGGCGACGAGGTTGAACGTGGTCCTCGGCCCGTTCTTCTTGTTGCCGGGGTTGCGGCCGAACCGCTTGCTGGCGGCCATCGCCTTGATCCAGCCGGTGCCGGGCTCGATCATGGCCTCGGCGGCCACCTCGGTGTCCTCGGCGGAGACCCGCTGGCGGATGGCCTGGTCGGCGGCCCGTTGCGCGCGCGGGTCGAGGCTGGTCCTGACGACGAGGCCGCCTCGGGCGAGCCGCGCCCGGCGCACGTCCGCCGTGGCGCCGAACACCTCGTTCGTCATCAGCTCGCGGTGCACGTACAGGCAGTAGTAGGGGTGGTCGCTCTGCGCGCAGCCGCCGGGCTCGGGGCGCAGGCGGATGTTCAGCGGGCTGGCCTTGGCCTCGGCCGCCTGCGCCTGGGTGATGAGCTTGAGCCCGGCCATCCGGTCGAGGACGAGGTCGCGGCGCATCTTCAGGCGGGCGCGGTGCTCCTGGCCGATGGACGGGTCGGTGGAGTACGGGGCGCGGACGGCGCCGGCGAGGGTGGCCGCCTGGGTGAGCGTCAGCTCGGCGGCCGTGGTGGAGAAGAACCGCCTGGCCGCGGCCTCGACGCCGTGGGCGCCCGCGCCGAAGTAGGCGATGTTGAGGTACTTCTCCAGGATCTCGTCCTTGCGGTACTTGCGTTCCAGGGCGAGCGCCAGCCGCAGCTCGGTGATCTTGCGGGCGAGGTTGGGGGCGCGGGCCCTGTCGCGTTCCGCCTCGGTGCGGGCGCTCTCGACGAGGATGTTCTTGACGAGCTGCTGGGTGAGCGAGGAGCCGCCCTGCTTGATGCCGCCCGCCTGGGTGTTGGTGATCAGCGCCCGGAGCGTGCCGATGACGTCGAGGCCGCCGTGCTCGTAGAAGCGGGCGTCCTCGATGGCGACGATGGCGCGGCGCATCACCGCCGACACCTTGTCCAGCGGGACGACGGTGCGGTTGGCCTCGTAGAACTGGGCGAACGTCCGGCCGGTGCGGTCGACCAGCCGGGTGACCTGCGACAGCGGCTCCTCCCGGGGTGCGGGCGGCAGGTCGTTGAAGGTGTCGGCGACGCTCTTGGCGCCGATCCCGGCTCCGCTCACGACGGGCGCGGCCAGTGCCGCGACCAGCACCCCGCTGAGCGCCCCCGCCGCCCCGAGCCTGGTGATGGATTTGAGCACAGTCACGCAGATGATCTGCTACCACCCGATCACCGGCAAACGACCCGCTCTTAACTCTTTACTCTCCTCTGCGGATGTTCAGACCAAGCGACTCGAACTGCTCGAACGGGCGGTGGTAGCCGCGCTCGATGTGGTGCACGCCGCGCAGCGTCGACTGCCCGTCGGCCACGGCCGCCGCCAGCACCGCGGAGAAGCCGGCCCGGATGTCGGGCAGCACCACGTCGGCGCCCTTGAGCTGCGACACGCCGCGCACCACGGCCGAGTGGCGGGCGTTGGTGTCGTGGTAGCGGCAGGCGGGACCGCCCAGGCACTGGTCGAACACCTCGATCTCGCAGCCCATGCTCTGCAGCGCGGGCACGTACACGAGCCTGTTCTCGAAGACCGTCTCGTGCAGCACCGACATGCCCTGGCTCTGCGTGAACAGCACCATGAGCGGCGTCTGCCAGTCGGTCATGAAGCCGGGGTGGGTGTCGGTCTGCACCGCCGCCGCGCGCAGCCCCTCGGGCGGGGCGGTCGCGCACACGTACTCGTCGTTGATGTCGAACTGGGCGCCCATCCGGGCCAGCGTGGTGATCGCGGTGACCAGCCGGTCCTGCGGGCAGCCGTGCACGCGCACCTCGCCGCCCGTCACGAGCCCGGCGGCCAGGTACGAGAACGCCTCGATGCGGTCGCCGGCCAGCCAGGTGGAGGCGCCGCGCAGCCGTTCGACGCCCTCGATGACGATGCGCCGGTCGGGCGACAGCTCGATGCGGGCGCCCATCCGCTGCAGGAACAGCGCCAGCTCCACGACCTCGGGCTCCATCGCGGCGTTCTTCACCACGGTCTTGCCCTCGGCCAGCACCGCCGACATGAGGATCGTCTCGGTCGCGCCGACGCTCGGGTACGGCAGCTCCAGCCGGGTGCCGTTGAGCCGCTTGGCCTTGGCGTAGATGCCGGTGTCGCCGACCTCCACCTCGGCGCCCATCGCGCGCAGCGCCTCCACGTGGAAGTTGACCGGCCGCCGCCCGATCGGGTCGCCGCCCACCAGCGGCACGAACGCCTCGCCCGCCAGGTGCAGCAGCGGGCCGAGCATGAGGATCGGGATGCGGTTCAGTCCGGTGAACGCGTCGGGCACCCGGGGCCTGATCTCCGGGCCGCGCCCGATGCGGATCTCCGTCCGGCCGATCTCCACGCTGATGCCCAGGGCGCGCAGCATGTCGGCGGTGATGCCGACCTCGCCCACCTCGGGGGCGTTGTGGATGCTGCTCTCGCCGCTGCCCAGCATGGCGGCGACCATGTGCTTGGACACGCCGTTCTTGGAGCCGCGCACGACGACGTCGCCCCGGAGCGGGCCGGAGGGTTCGATGAGCCAGACCTTCTCTTCAATCACGAAGTGAGCCTAACCGGGAGATACCATCGGTCTGGCAGAGACTCAGAACGCGAAGGGGAGTGGCGTGGCGAGGGAAGTACGCGTTTTCGCGGTCACTGTCCTCTCCCTCGCCGCACTGGGGGTGCCCGCCGGGCTGGTGTGGTCGGCCCTGTCACCCCGGCCGCCGTACCTGGTCACCCAGGAGGCGACCGTGCTCGCCGACCCGTCCACGCAGGCGCTGATCGCCGCCGACGGCTGGTTCGCCACCGTGACCGGCGCGCTCGGGCTCGCGTGCGGGGCCCTCGCCTGGTTCCTGAGCCGCCGCCGCCAGCTCGCGGCGCTGCTCGGGCTCTGCGCGGGCGGGGTCCTGGGCGCGTACGTGACGCTCTGGGTGGGGTCGGCGTTCACGATCGGCGTGGTCACGGTGGAGGCCGCGGCGGCGCCGGGCGCGCAGCTGACGCCGGGGCCGCTGCACCTGACGGCCAAGGGCGTGCTGGTGTTCTGGCCGCTGCTGGCGGTGGGGCTGTTCGGGCTGCTGGAGGGCATGCACGGCTACCGCGACTCGCCGCTGCGGCGGCCGTACGGGCTGGCGCCGCCGCTGCCGCCGCCGGACCGCTGACCGCCTGCTCCTCAGAGCGGCGGGCGGCGCAGGCCGTGGCCGGTGGCCTGCTCGAACGCCCCGGCCACCCGCAGGACCTTGGCGTCCTCGAACGGCGCCCCCACGATCTGCACCCCGACCGGCAGCCCCTCCGGCGTGAACCCGGCGGGCACGGACGCGGCGGGCGCGTGCAGCACGCTCACCCAGTACGCCGACCGCATCCAGGTCAGGTAGTCGGGCAGCTCGATCCCGTTGATCTCGCGCACGTACGGGTCCTCGACCGGGAACGGCGGCACCTGGCTGACGGGCGCGATCAGCACGTCGTGGTCGTCGAAGAAGGCGGCCATCCGCTGGTAGAGGCGGCTGCGGGCGCGCTCGGCGCGGGCCAGGTCGGCGCCGGTCACCGTGCGGCCCTGCTCGACGTTCCACGCGGTGTTGGCGCCCAGCCCGTCGAGGTCGCCGTAGGCGAGCGCGTAGAACCAGGCCCGGTAGGTGCGGAAGGCGTCGTCGGCGTCGCTCAGGTCGAGCTCCACCTGCTCCACCCGCGCGCCGAGCCGTTCGAGCACGGCGGGCGCGGTCGCGGTGACCGCCGCCGTCGCGGCGTCGACCGGCAGCCCGCCGAGGTCCGGGCTCCACGCCACCCGCAGCCCGGCGACGCCCTCCTCGGGGTCGGGGGTGAAAGGCTCCCTGATCGCGTACGGTGACCGCCGATCGAATCCCGAAATGACCGACATCATCAGGGTGAGGTCGTCGACCGTCCTGGCCATCGGCCCCGGCACCGACAGCGTGTACCAGGCGGCGATCTCGGACGGGCTCGGCACCCGGCCCGGCGTCGGCCGCAGCCCCACCACGTTGCAGAACGACGCCGGGTTGCGCAGCGACCCGCCCATGTCGGAGCCGTCCGCCAGCGGCGTCATCCCGCAGGCGAGCGCCGCCGCCGCGCCCCCGCTGCTCCCCCCGGCCGACCGGCTCAGGTCGTACGGGTTGCGGGTCACCCCGAAGACCTCGTTGACCGTGTGGGAGCCGGTGCCGAACTCGGGCGTGTTCGTCTTGCCGAGCGAGACGGCGCCCGCCTCCTTCAACCGCCGGACGACGAGCGCGTCCTGGTCCGGCACGTGACCCGCGTACAGCGTCGAGCCGTACGTGGTGCGGATCCCGGCCGTGTCGGCCAGGTCCTTGTGCGCGACCGGCACCCCGTGCAGCGGGCCCGCGGGCTCCGCCGCGTCGGCCGCCTTGGCCGCGTCGAGCGCCTGCTCGGCGGCCAGCGTGACGATCGCGTTGACCTGCGGGTTCGCCTGCTCGATGCGGTCCAGGTGCGCCTGGAGCAGCTCGACGGCGCTCACCTGGCGGGTCCTGACGAGGCGGGCCATCTCGGTCGCGGTCAGGTAGTGCAGCTCGCTCATCCTGCGATCCTCCCGCACCCCCTCGGGGGCGGCGACGGCAAGGGTTGCCATCTCCTAGGATGCCGGAATGTCCGAAACGCTCTCTCCCCCGCCGGGCAGCGCCGCCTCCGTCGCCCACCTATGGGACGCCCGCGCCGACCGCTACCTCGAGCTGTTCCGCCACGAACTGGCCGGCAAGCCCCACGACCGCGAGGTCCTGGCGGCGTTCGCCGGGCGTGTCGGCCCGGGCGGGCGGGTCTGCGACGCCGGCTGCGGGCCCTGCGGGCACGTCACCGCGCTGCTCGCCGGGCACGGCCTGGACGTGCTGGGCGTCGACCTGTCGCCGCGCTGCGTCGAACTGGCCGCGCGCGAGCAGCCCGGGTGCCGGTTCGCGGTGATGGACCAGCGCGACGTGACCGGCGGGCTCGACGGGCTGGTCTCGTACTACTCGCTGCACGACCAGCCGAAACGCGAGCTGCCCGGCACCCTCGCGGCATGGGCGCGAGCCCTGCGGCCCGGCGGCGAGCTCCTCGTCGTGGCCAAGCAGGGCGACGGCGACGGCGTCATCGACGACCCCCTCGGCACCGGGCTGCGCGTCTACTGGGCCGAGTTCACGCCTGGCGAGCTGGAGACGGCGGCCCGGGCCGCCGGGTTCACGATCGGCGAGATCACGGTACGGGAGGCGTACGAGGACGAGATCGCCGCCCGGCGCATCTACCTGACCGCCACCACCCGCCACCCCTGACCAGCACGACCACCCACCCGGCGGCACCTGACCAGAACCCCCGGCGGAGGGCCCCTGCTCAGGACGGCCCGCCCGAGCCGCTGCCCGGAAGCCCCCACTCCGTCCGGGGTGCCCGGTCAGGGGTGCCAGTGGGGGTCGCGGCCGATGAAGGCGAGGAGGCGGTCCTGGGTGGAGGCGTCGTCGCCCACCGGCACTTCGGGGCCGAACACCTCGACACCGGAACCGAAGGCGCCCGGCTCGCGGAACTTCGCCACGAGGTCGGCAGGCAGCGCCCGCATGGCGGCCCAGCCCTGTTCGACGTCCTCGGGGTCGATCGTGGCGTCCTGGGAGGTGGCGACCGCGAGGTCCCAGCCGTGCAGCGGCAGGTCGGCGCTGACCACCTGGTCGATGTGCTCGGCCGCGGTGAGCCTGCCCGCGGGCGTGTCGCAGAGGCGGCCGGCGAGCGCGGGATCGGCCAGGATCGCCTCCACGTCGGCGCGGGCGGCGCGGTAGGCGGCCACCGGGTCCTCGGCGGCCGGCGGGGCCGGGCTGAGGCCGCGGTCGAACGGCCGCAGCATCACCGCGTGCATGTCGATGATGTGCCGCAGCACGTCCAGGACCGTCCACTTGGCGCACGGGGTCGGCCCGTCCCACTGCCCGGGCCGTACGGCGACGACCTTGCGCTCGAACGCGTCGGCCCTGCGCCGGTAGCGGGCGGCGATCTCGGCGACCCTCTCGGCGGTGATCTCGCTGGTCACGGGACTTCCCCTTTCCTGGCGGACGGTGCTGCCTGACGTGCGGCTCTCTGCCCGGACAACTCCCTCGGACCGACCCCCTGGGGAAGCGGCCCGAGGTGGCCGTCCGCAGGGAAGCGGTCCCGGAGGTCAGGCGCCCAGGCAGGCGGGGCCCAGGAGTTCCTTCAGGTCGCCCATGAGGGCCGGGGAGGGCGCCACGCGGAGCCGGTCGTCGACCCGCATGACGGTGGTCTTGGGGCCGTTGTGCACCTGCAGGTGGACCTCGGAGGTGCCCGGATGCGTGGTGAGGATCTCCTTCAGCCGGCTCACCACCGGCGGCGTGCAGCGGGTCAGCGGCAGGCTCACCAGCAGCGGCCCGCCCGCCTCCTGGGTCAGGTCGGGGGCCGTCACCTCCATGGCGATGATCTTGGCGACGTCCTCCCGCTTGTCGATGCGCCCCTTGACGAAGACGATCGCGTCCTCGGCGAGGATGGTCGAGCACAGCTGGTAGGCCGACGGGAAGATCATCACCTCGATGGCGCCTTCGAGGTCCTCCAGCTGGGTGAGCACCCAGGTGTCGCCCTTCTTGGTGACCTTGCGCTGGACGCCGCTGAGGATGCCGCCGAGGGTGACGACCTGGCCGTCGGCGCGGCTCTCGTCCTGGACGGCGGCGATGGAGCAGTCGGCGCCCGAGGCGAGGATGTGCTCGACGCCGAACAGCGGGTGGTCCGACACGTACAGGCCGAGCATCTCCCGCTCGAACTGCAGCAGCGTGTTCTTGTCCCATTCGCCGACGGGGATCTGCACGTCGAAGGTCTGGTCCTCGCCGCCGTCGATGGCGCCGAACAGGGAGTCCTGGCCGATGGCCTCGTTCTTCTTGATGTCGATGATCGCGTCGACGGCCTGTTCGTGCACCATGACCAGGCCCTTGCGGACGTGGCCGAGGGAGTCGAAGGCGCCCGCCTTGATCAGCGACTCGATGACGCGCTTGTTGCAGACGATCGCCGGGACCTTGCGCAGGAACTCCTTGAAGTCGGCGAAGCGGCCCTTCTCCTTGCGGGCGGTGAGGATGCCGTCGACGACGTTGCCGCCCACGTTGCGCACGGCCGACAGGCCGAACCGGATGTCGGTGCCGCGCGGGGTGAAGTCGAAGTCGGAGTCGTTGACGTCCGGTGGGAACACCTTGATGCCCATGCGGCGGCACTCGTTGAGGTAGAGGGCCGACTTGTCCTTGTCGTCCTTGACCGACGAGAGCAGCGCGGCCATGTAGGCGGCCGGGTGGTTGGCCTTGAGGTAGGCCGTCCAGTAAGCGATGAGGCCATAGGCGGCGGTGTGCGCCTTGTTGAAGGCGTAGTCGGAGAACGGCAGCAGGATGTCCCAGAGCGCCTTGATGGCGGCGTCGGGGAAGCCGTTGTCCTTCATGCCCTTTTCGAAGGAGGCGTACTGCTTGTCCAGCTCCGACTTCTTCTTCTTGCCCATCGCGCGGCGCAGCAGGTCGGCGCTGCCGAGCGAGTAACCGGCCACCCGCTGGGCGATGGCCATGACCTGCTCCTGGTAGATGATCAGGCCGTAGGTGGTGTCGAGGATGTCGCGCAGCGGCTCCTCGAGCGCCGGGTGGATCGGCGTGATCTCCTGCTGGCCGTTCTTGCGCAGGGCGTAGTTGGTGTGCGAGTTGGCGCCCATCGGGCCGGGCCGGTAGAGCGCTAGGGCGGCGGAGATGTCCTCGAAGTTGTCGGGGCGCATGAGCCGCAGCAGCGAGCGCATGCCGCCGCCGTCGAGCTGGAACACGCCCAGCGTGTCGCCCTTGGACAGCAGCTCGTAGCTCTTGCGGTCGTCGAGCGGCAGCCCGAGCAGGTCGACCTTCTCACCCGTGGTCGCCTCGATCATCTTGAGGCAGTCGTCCATGATGGTGAGGTTGCGCAGGCCCAGGAAGTCCATCTTGAGCAGGCCGAGCGTCTCGCAGGTCGGGTAGTCGAACTGCGTGATGATCGCGCCGTCGGAGTCGCGGCGCATGATCGGGATGTGGTCGGTCAGCACCTCGGCCGACATGATCACGCCGGCGGCGTGCACGCCGGTCTGCCGGATCAGCCCCTCCAGGCCCTTGCCGAGGTCCATCGTCGCCTTGACGTCGACGTCCTCCTCGTAGAGCCTGCGCAGCTCGCCCGCCTCGTTGTAGCGCGGGTGGTCCTTGTCGAAGATGCCCGCCAGCGGGATGTCCTTGCCCATGACGGCGGGCGGGAACGCCTTGGACACCTTGTCGCCGAGCGCGTAGGGGTAGCCCAGGACGCGGCCGGCGTCCTTGATGGCGGCCTTCGCCTTGATGGTGCCGAACGTGGCGATCATGGCGACCTTGTCGGCGCCCCACTTCTCCGTCACGTAGCGGATGACGTCGCCGCGCCTGCGCTCGTCGAAGTCGATGTCGACGTCGGGCATGGAGACGCGCTCGGGGTTGAGGAACCGCTCGAAGATCAGGCCGTGCGGCAGCGGGTCGAGGTCGGTGATGCCCATCGCGTACGCCACCAGCGACCCGGCGGCCGAGCCTCGGCCGGGGCCGACCGGGATGCCGTTCTCCTTGGCCCACATGATGAAGTCGGCGACCACGAGGAAGTAGCTCGGGAAGCCCATCTGCTCGATGATGCCGATCTCGTACTCGGCCTGCCTGCGGTGCTCGTCGTCGTAGCCCTCCGGCCAGCGCCGGTCCATGCCCTCCCAGACGGTCTTGCGGAAGAACTCGCTCTCCGTCATGCCGTCGGGGATCGGGTAGGTGGGCATCAGGTTCTTGAACTCGAAGAACCCGGACGGGTCGACCTTCTCGGCCACGAGCAGCGTGTTGCGGCAGCCCTCGGCCCACAGGTCGGAGGAGTCGACGGCGCGCATCTCGTCGGCGGTCTTGATGTAGTAGCCGCTGCCGTCGAAGCGGAACCGGTCGGGGTCGGAGAGCTGCTTGCCCGTCTGGATGCACAGCAGGGCGTCGTGCGAGGCGGCGTCGGACTCGTAGGTGTAGTGCGAGTCGTTGGTGACCAGCGGCGGGATGCCCAGCTCCTTGCTGATGCGGGTCAGCCCGTCGCGGACGCGGCGCTCGATGTCGAGGCCGTGGTCCATGATCTCCAGGTAGAAGTTGTCCTTGCCGAAGATCTCCTGGTATTTGGCGGCGGCCTTGACCGCCTCGTCGTACTGGCCGAGCCGCAGGCGCGTCTGCACCTCGCCCGACGGGCACCCGGTGGTCGCCATCAGGCCCTCGGAGTGCTCGGCGAGGATCTCGGCGTCCATCCGCGCCCACTTGCGGACGAATCCCTCGGTGTAGGCGCGCGAGGACAGCCGCATCAGGTTGTGCAGGCCCGTCTTGTTGCGCGCCCAGATCGTCATGTGGGTGTAGTAGCCGCCCGCGGAGACGTCGTCCTTCTTCTGGTGCGGCTCGCCCCACAGCACCGGCTTCTTGTTGTGGCGCAGCTCGGGCGCCACGTAGGCCTCGATGCCGATGATCGGCTTGATGCCGGCGCCGGTCGCCTGCTTGAAGAAGTCGTAGGCGCCGTGCATGTTGCCGTGGTCGGTGATCGCGATCGCCGGCATGCCCAGGTCGCCGACCTGTTTGAACATCTGCTTGAGGCGCGCGGCACCGTCGAGCATGGAGTATTCGGTGTGCACATGCAGATGGACGAACGAGTCGCTGGACGACATGGAGCGGCGCCTCCCCGGTCTGAATGTGGTTGTGCGCTCCGACTCTAGTGGTCCCCGCCGACACTCCGGGCGCGGCGTGCCGCACCCCGCCCGGAGCCGCCGCGCCGATATCGTCGCCGTCACGGACCGTGACGAAGGAGACACCCAGTGCCTGCCGAGACGGACGAGGGATACAGGCCCGCGCTGGGCAACCGCCAGGTGCAGATGATCGCGATCGGCGGGGCGATCGGCGTGGGGCTGTTCCTCGGCGCGGGCGGCCGGCTGGCCGCCTCGGGCCCCGCGCTCGTGCTGTCGTACGCCGCCGCCGGCGTCGCCGCGTTCTTCGTCATGCGGGCGCTGGGCGAGCTCGTGCTCTACCGGCCCGCCTCCGGGTCGTTCGTCGAGTACGCGGGCGAGTTCGTCGGGCCGTGGGCCGCCTTCGCCAGCGGCTGGATGTACTGGCTGAACTGGGCGTTCACCGGCATCGCCGAGCTGACCGCGATCGCCGCGTACGTGCACTACTGGGCGCCGGCGTTCCCCCAGTGGGCGACCGCGCTGCTGGCGCTGGCGTTCGTGCTCGTCGTCAACCTGCTGTCGGTCCGGCTCTTCGGCGAGCTGGAGTTCTGGTTCGCGCTGCTGAAGGTGCTGGCCATCGTCACGTTCCTGGTGGTCGGGCTGGTGCTGGTGGTGTTCGCCGTCGGGCAGGCCGGGCCTGGCAACCTGGTGGCGCACGGCGGTTTCCTGCCGGCCGGGTTCCCGATGGTGCTGATGAGCCTGCAGTCGGTGGTGTTCGCGTACGCCTCCATCGAGCTCGTCGGGATCGCCGCGGGCGAGACCGCCAGGCCGCGCGAGGTCATCCCGAAGGCCGTCAACGGCGTCGTGTGGCGCATCGCGATCTTCTACGTGGGCTCGGTGCTGCTGCTGGCGATGGTGCTGCCGTGGACCGCGTACGAGGCGGGCACCTCGCCGTTCGTGACCGTCTTCGCCGGGCTGGGGGTGCCGTGGGCGGCCGACGCGATGAACCTCGTGGTGATCACCGCGGCGCTGTCGTCGTGCAACTCCGGCCTGTACGCGACGGGCCGCATCCTGCGCTCGATGGCCCGCAAGCGGGAGGCGCCCGGGTTCGCCGCGGCGCTCAGCTCGCGGCACGTGCCGGTCGGCGGCGTGGTGTTCACCGCCGCGATGTTCCTGGGAGGCGTGGCGCTGTTCTACTTCCTGCCCGCGCGGGCGTTCAACATCGCCACCGCCGCCGCCTCCCTCGGCGTGATCACCACCTGGGGCACGCTGGTCTACTGCCAGCTCCGGCTGCGCGCCACCGGGCACCGCTCGGCGTTCCCGATGCCCGGCAGCCCGTACACCAACTGGCTGACGCTGGCGTTCCTGGCGCTGGTCGTCGTGCTGATGCCGTTCGCCGACGAGGACCAGCGGGTGGCGTTCTTCCTGCTGCCGGTGGTGGCGGCGGCGATCGCGGCGGGCTGGGCGGCGCTCAGGCGGCGGGGGCGCGCCGCCGCGCCCGCCGATCCGGCCGTGGCCGACTGAGCGGGGTTCAGCGGAGGGTGAGCCGGACCTCCGACTCGATGCGGGTCAGCTTGTGCGGGTTGCGGACGTAGTACAGGCCGGTGATGCGGGCCCCCTCGACCTGGAGGGCGATGACGCCGTCCGTCTCGCCGTCCACGCGCACGACCAGGCCGGGGGCGCCGTTGATCACCGTGGGCTCGCCGGTGAGCGTGACCTGTGCCTTGCCGATGCCGCCGACGATGTAACGGGCCACCTTGCCGGCTCCGCTGATCGGCCTCGGCGCGGCCTGGCGGACGCCGCCGCCGTCGCTCAGCAGGACGACGTCGGGGGCGAGCACGTCGAGCAGGCCCTGCGTGTCGCCGGTCTCCAGGGCGCGCAGGAACGACTCCATCACCGCGCGGGTCTCGTCCGGCGAGACCGTCTCGCGGGGGCGGCGGGCCTCGACGTGCCTGCGGGCCCGGTGCGCGATCTGTCGGACGGTGGCGGGGGTCTTGCCGACGGCCTCCGCGATCTCGTCGTACGCGACGTCGAACACCTCGCGCAGCACGAACACGGCCCGCTCGGTCGGCGACAGGGTCTCCAGGACGAGCATGAGCGCCATCGACAGGCTCTCGGCGAGCTCCACGTCCTCGGCCACGTCGGGCGTGGTGAGCAGCGGCTCGGGCAGCCACGGGCCGACGTACGCCTCCTTGCGCCGCTTCAGCGTGCGCAGCCGGTCGAGCGCCCGCCTGGTCGTGATCCGCACCAGGTAGGCGCGCTCGTCGCGCACCTGCTCCAGGTCGATCCTCGTCCAGCGCAGCCAGGCCTCCTGAAGGACGTCCTCGGCGTCGGCCGCCGAGCCGAGCATCTCGTACGCGACCGTGAACAGCAGGTTGCGATGGGTGAGGAACGCAGCGGTCGCCTGGTCCGTCGTCGGGTCGCTGTGCTCGTCCATCTCCGGCTCCTGTCCGTCCCGCTGTGTCTCATGCACAAGGCGCCGGCCGGGGCCCCGGCGTGACAGCCGTAACCGGTGACACACGTCACACCATCGCGGCTGTCACAGCCGCCAGGGGGCCGGCGACTCATGGGCGTCAGCGTGCCGCACGGCACACACCCCTGACGACTGAGCATGAACGGGAGAACGCCATGAGCAAGGTCTGGTTCATCACCGGCACGTCCCGCGGCCTGGGCCGTGAGTTCGCCGAGGCGGCGCTGTCGCGCGGCGACCGGGTGGCCGCGGCCGCCCGTGACCCCAGGAGCCTGGAGGCGCTGGTGGACGCCCACGGTGACGCGGTGCTCCCCCTCGCCCTGGACGTGACCGACAGGGCCGCCGCCTTCGAGAGCGTCAGGCGCGCCCAGGAGCGGTTCGGCCGCCTGGACGTCATCGTGAACAACGCCGGGTACGCCCAGGTCGGCGCGGTCGAGGAGCTGACCGAGCGGGAGCTGCGCGACCAGATGGAGACGAACCTGTTCGGCGCCGTGTGGGTGGTCCAGGCCGCGCTGCCGTATCTGCGCGAGCAGCGTTCCGGGCACATCGTCCAGCTCTCGTCGGCGGCCGGGCTCATCGCCATGCCGCTCGGCGGCGCCTACCACGCCTCCAAGTGGGCGCTCGAAGGGCTCAACGAGGCCCTGGCCGGCGAGGTCGCCGGGTTCGGCGTCAAGGTGACCGTCATCGAGCCCGGCGGCTTCGCCACCCGCGACGGCAAGAACCCGGACCCGCTGGCCAACGGTCACATGGCCAGGATGGACCCGGCCTACGACGAGCTGCGGCAGCGGCTCGGCGCCGCCGCCGGGAGCCAGCCCGCCGGTGACCCGGCCGCCGCGGCCCAGGCGCTGCTCACGCTGGTCGACCTGGACAACCCGCCGCTGCGGGTGCTGTTCGGGCTGGGCTTCCAGCCGATGATCGAGCGCGCCTACGCCGACCGGCTCAAGACCTGGGCCGACTGGCAGGACCTCTCGGCGCGGGCGCAGGGAGCCGGGGCGAGCGCCCGCGCCTGATCATCCGGTGTTCTAGGCTCGGTGGCGGAATGGCCGTCACCGGGGGGAGGCAGCGCTGGACGGGGCGAGGACGCGCACGGAGCGGTGGGCGGGGCTGAAGACAGCGATACGCGGGTCAGCCTGGATCGCCGGGCCGGCGGGGAAGGTCAGGCTCGCCCTGGTCGCCCGGATCGGTGTGGCCGTGGTGGCGGGGGCGGCGCTGGCGCTGTCGGTGGTGCCGCTCGGGCTGCACACCATGCTCGGCTGCGCCGTCCTCGACGTCGGCTGCGCCCCGGCCGAGCCGCGCGGGCGGCTGCCGGAGCTGACCCGGCTGACGCCCGTGGAGGTGGCGCTGAGCGGCGGCTACGTGGCGCTCGGCGACTCCTACTCCTCCGGCGAGGGCGTCTACGACGGCGCGGGGGCGCCCGCCGGTGACGGCGCGGCGCGCTGCCACCGCTCCGAGGGCTCCTACGCGCCGCAGGTCGCGGGCGCGCACGCGTTCGGCGGCGAGGCGGGCTTCTGGGCGTGCAGCGGCGCCACCACCGGCCAGCTCCTGCGCGGCCAGCACGGCCACGCGCCCCAGGTCAGCCGCGTCAGCGCCGGGACGAGCCTGGTGACGCTGAGCATCGGCGGCAACGACGCGGGGTTCGCCCCCGTGCTCACCGAGTGCATCGCCAAGCTGCCGTGGTCGTCGGCCTGCGTCGACCAGGACGCCCGGGTGCGGCAGCGCATCGACGAGCTGCGGCCCCGGCTGCGCCAGGTGCTGGCCGGGATCCGGGCGCGGGCGCCCGAGGCGCGGGTGATCGTGCTCGGCTACCCGAGGCCGTTCCCCGCCGCGCCGTCGAAGACCGTCACCAACCTCTCCGCCGCCGACCAGCGCTGGCTCAACGGCGTCACCCGCCTGCTCAACGACGCCGTGGGGGCGGTGGCGCGGGAGTTCGAGCAGCTGATCACCGCGTTCGGCGCGCCGGGGAGCGTCGAGTACGTGGACGCCTACGACGCCTTCGACGGGCACGAGGTGGGGCAGCCGCGCCCGTACCTGAACGGGCTGGTCGTGGACCTCGGCGAGCTGACCGTCAACGCGCGCAGCTTCCATCCCACCGCCGACGGCTACCGCCGCTTCGCCGAGCTGGTCAACGAGCGCATCGCCGCCGGGCCCGGCCGCCCGATGAACAACTTCCGCC
This sequence comes from Nonomuraea sp. NPDC023979, assembly GCF_040639085.1. Classification (NCBI taxonomy): domain Bacteria; kingdom Bacillati; phylum Actinomycetota; class Actinomycetes; order Streptosporangiales; family Streptosporangiaceae; genus Nonomuraea; species Nonomuraea sp. NPDC023979. The sequence goes on along the minus strand of NZ_JBEZZG010000042.1, from coordinate 35,300 downwards.
TCGCCACCCCCTGACCCCGCCCGGGACGGGTCACCGGCGGGCGCGCTCTTCGGCGAGGTGGAGTCCGGCCTCGATGACGGCGTTCATGACGGGGGCCAGGCGGGCCTCGCCGAGCTCCGGGGCGCGCTGCGCCATCCGGGTCACCAGGGCGCGCTCGCGGGCCGGGTCGCGGCCGGCGAAACCGCCGACCGGCTTGAGGCGCTGCACAATTCCCGCCAGCTCGGCGCGGCGCTCCAGGAGGGTGGCCAGCGCGGCGTCGACCCGGTCGATGGCCTGGCGGCAGTCGGCGAGCGTGCCGGGCGCCTCGGGGCGCAGCAGCGCGCCGACGAGCGTCACGGCCTCCTCGGCCAGGGCGCGCTCCTCGGCGGAACCGTCGACGACGAGCCCGTCGGCCCCCGCCGCCACGGCCGCCGCGCTCAGCTCCGCGCCGAGCCGCACGCCCTGCGCGCCGCCGCCCGGAGCAGGGTCGGGGCTCGTGCTGATATTTCCGGACAAGTCGGCGAACACCGGCAGGCCGGACGCCTCCCGGGCGGCACGCATCAGCCCCAGGTCGGCGCTCTCGCACAGGATGACCTGGTCATTGCCCTCGGCGGCCACGTAAGCGGCCACCCCCAGCCACTCCTCCAGCGTCGCCGACGGGCGGCGCTCCACCACGACCGGCAGCCCCAGCGCGGCCACCGCCCGGATCAGCGGGATGTCGCGCGTCCACGCCGACCCGATCACCACGCCTCCGGCCCGCGCCGCGATCGCGGGCAGGTCGGCGGCGCCGGCGGGCTCGGCCAGCGTCACCCCGTCGCGCAGCCGTTCGGCGGCGTCCGCGCCGCGCCCGCCGCGCTCACGCAGGCTCACCCGGTCGCTGATCACCACGGCGGGGCCCTCGCCCACCCGCAGCCCGCCCAGCGTGACCACGTGCCGTTCCAAGGTCGATGACATCTCGGCTCCCCAATCGGCCGGCTCTCCTGGAACCGGCGGAAAAACCAAAAAGGCAGAGACGCGGCGTCTCTGCCTTGTGCCGACTCCAGGTGGTCGCTAGCTGACGACCGGCCCTCCCGGAGCCGGCTCGGTAAACGCGTAGCGACAAGTCATGTCTGAACCTTACACCCGTCATCCACCTGCCGGGACATCGTTCCCGAATGGTGGACTGGCCTTCCGGCGAGTCGCCGTTGATCCGTGCCTATGGGAGTATTTCTTGGCCGAGAGGGAGGGTTTGAGGCCGTTGATGTCGGATCGCAAGCAGGACGGACGCCGCATCGCCGGCCGGTACCACCTGCAGGAGCCCATCGGCAAGGGCGGCATGGGCATCGTGTGGCGCGCCCATGACGAGCTCCTTGACCGCACCGTCGCTGTCAAGGAAGTCAGGTACGCCGCCGCCCTGGGTGACGAGGTGCAACTGCTGAACCGGCGGACGATGCGCGAGGCACGGGCCGCCGCCAGGTTCGAGCATCCGAACGTGATCGTCGTCCACGACGTGATCGAGGAGGACGGCCGGCCCTGGATCGTCATGCAGCTCGTCCAGTCGCGCTCGCTCGGCACGGTGATCAAGCAGGACGGGCCGCTGCCCCCCGCCCGCGTGGCGGAGATCGGCCTGGCGGTGCTCGACGCCCTGCACCGCGCGCACGAGTCCGGCGTGCTCCACCGCGACGTCAAGCCCGAGAACGTGCTGCTGGCCGACGACGGCCGGGTGGTGCTGACCGACTTCGGCATCGCCACGCTGGAGACCGAGACGCAGCTGACCGTGACGGGCCTGGCGGGCACCCCGGCGTTCATCGCGCCGGAGCGGCTCAAGGGCCTGCCCGCGCGGCGCGAGTCCGACCTGTGGGCGCTCGGCGCGACGCTCTACACCGCCGTGGAGGGACGCTCCCCGCACGAGCGCGGGATGGCCCTGGCCACCATGCACGCGGTGCTCACCGACGAGCCCGACCCCGCCCCGCACGCGGGGCCGCTGGCGCCGGTGATCGCGGGCCTGCTGGCCAAGGAGCCGGTGCAGCGGCTCACGTACGAGGAGACCGCGCGGATGCTGCGGCGGATCAGCCAGTCCGGCGGCGGCGAGCCCCGGGCGGTCCCCCGCGCCGACCCGCCCACGCGGGTGCAGCCGGCGACGCGGGTCCAGCCCGCGATCGAGGACGACATGCCGACGGACCCGAACCTGGCGCCCGTCCAGCCCGCGCAGCCTGTCCGGCCCGTGCAGCCCGTCCCGCCCGCGCGGCCGTCCCGTCCCGCGCCCTTCGCCGAGACCGGGGCGCGCTTCCCCGAGCCCGGCGCGAACCGTCCCCAGGGCGGCTCCCGCGCGGCCGAGACCCGCGCCCGCCACGAGGACCGCGACGGCGGCTTCCCCCAGGCGGGCGGCGCCGGCCGCTCCCCGCGCGAGGTCGAGGAGCGCCGCCCGGAGAGCGAGTCGCTGTTCGCCGAGGCCGCCGACCGGTTCGGGCCCGCGACCGCCGACCCGGTGACCGGCGACCCGACGCGGCTGAGCGGCGACGGCAAACGGCAGGCCGTGCCCGTGGTCGTCGCCGTCGTCGCCGTCGTGCTGATCGCGGCCGTAGGCGGCTATCTCGGCCTGCGTTCCACCGCCGGCGACACGCCGGAGGAGCAGCAGACGGCCGCCGCGAGCACCGCCGCCACGCCCGGCGGCACCGGATCGCCGGCGCGGCCGTCGTCCGAGCCGTCGAGCACCGCCCCCACCCCGTCCGAGACCGCGGAGAAGGAGGAGGACCCCGCCTCCGCCCTGCCCGACGGCTGGAAGCTCTACAAGGACAAGAAGCTCGACTTCACCATGGCGCTGCCCAAGGGCTGGGAGGAGTTCAAGCGCGAGGGCAACCAGGTCTTCTTCCGCGGCCCCGGCGCCGCGTCCAACGCCTTCGTGTCGGTCGACCGGGCCTCCAACCCGGGCTCCGACCCGTACAAGGACTGGAAGAAGCAGGAGAAGACGGCCCGCTACGGGTTCGGCGGCTACAAGCTCATCGGCATCAAGAAGGTCGACTACCAGAAGGCCGCCGCCGACTGGGACTTCACCTGGCGCACCAACACGGGCCTGACCCGGGTCCGCAACCGCGGCTTCGTCACCGAGAACGGCCGCGGCTACGCGATCTACTGGCACAACCTCAACAGCCGCTGGAAGAAGGACTACCACTTCTTCGAGACGTTCTGCGCGACGTTCAAACCCGACCAGTAGGCTGCGGGCGATGGACAGGCAGGTTGGCAACCGCTACCGCCTCATCGAGCCCATCGGCGAGGGCGGGATGGGCGTGGTCTGGCGCGCCCACGACCAGCTCCTCGACCGCACGGTCGCGATCAAGGAGGTCCGCTACACGGGCGTCGGCGACGCCCAGCGGGCCGCGCTCAACCGGCGCACCATCCGGGAGGCGCGGGCGGCGGGGCGGCTCGACCACCCCTCGGTGGTCGTCGTCCACGACGTCGTCGAGGAGGACGGGCGGCCGTGGATCGTCATGCAGCTCGTCCGCTCCCGCTCGCTCGCCGAGACGATCCGCGACGGCGGGCCGCTGCCGGCGGCGCGGGTGGCGGCGATCGGCGCCCGCGTCCTCGACGCGCTGCGCGCCGCGCACGCCACCGGGGTGCTGCACCGCGACGTCAAGCCCGAGAACGTGCTGCTGGCCGACGGCGGCCGGGTGGTGCTGACCGACTTCGGCATCGCCGCCGTGGAGACCGACGCCGGGCTGACCGCGACCGGCGGGCTGGTGGGCACGCCCGCGTACATGCCGCCGGAGCGCCTCAACGGCGAGGCCGCGCGGCCCGAGTCGGACCTGTGGTCGCTGGGGGCGACGCTGTACGCGGCGGTGGAGGGCGCGCCGCCGTACCGGCGCGACACGTGGGCGGCCACCGTGGCGGCGATCCTGCGCGACCCGCTGGTGCCGCCGGCCCACGCCGGGCCCCTCGCGCCGGTCATCACCGGGCTGCTGGCCCGCGACCCGGCCACGCGCATGCCCGCCGCCGAGGCGGCCCGGCTCCTGGAGTCGATCGCCGCCCAGCCTGCCTACCCGGGCCCCGTCCCCGGGCAACCGGCCGGAGGGGCGTACCCGGGGGTCACGCCCTCCCCGGCAGGCCCGCCCCCGCATGGGGGCGCGCCCGATCATGGGGGCGTGCTCGCCTATGACGGCACGCCCAGCCACGGCGGCGTGCTCGCCCACGGCGGCGGGTCCTCCCAGGGCGGCGGGTCCTCCTGGAGTGGCGCGCCCCTTCAGGGCGACGCACCCTCCCAGCACCGCGCACCCACCCAGGGCGGCGCGGCCGGTCATGGTGGGACGCCCGCTCACGGGGAGGCGTGGCGCGAGGAGACGGCCGGTCAGCTCGGCGGGATGCCGACCGGGGGTGTGCCGGGTGGGGACACCGTCCCCGTGCCCCGGGGACGGCGGTGGGCGGGGATCGGCGTGGCCGTGGTGGCAGCGGCGGCCCTGGGCGCGGGCGGCGTGCTGGTGGCGCTGGAGCTGAGGTCGCCGAGCTCGGACGTCGCCGCCCGGGCCACGCCGACCGGCGCCTCGACCGGCATCTCGGCGGACACCCCGACGGGCACCCCGACAGGCAGCCCGGCAGGCGACCCCACGGGCGCCCCGACCAGCAGTCCGACCGGCAGCTCGGCCGAGCCGACCGCCTCGGCCTCCGGGGAGCCCACGGCCACCGGGTCCGCGCGCCCGCCCGCCGGGTGGCGGACGTACCGCAACGCCGCCGGCGGGTTCTCCATCGCCCTGCCGCGCGGCTGGCGGGCCGCCAAGAGTCCCACGCGCGACAGCGTCACCCTGTCCGGCCCCGGCACCGCCGGGAAGATGGTCGTCGAGTGGACCGTGCCCGAGGTGCGTCACAGCACCCCGGAGGCGCACTGGCGGGCGCTGGAGCGGGAGATCAGGGACAAGGGCGAGTTCCCCGGCTACCGGCGGATCGGCATCACGCCGCTGACGTACCTGGGGGTCCCGGCGGCCGACTGGGAGTTCGTCAGGCCGCGTGACGGCGCCCTGCTGCACGTGGTGAACCGGGGTTTCCACACGGCCGACGGCCGCCCGTTCGCCCTCTACTGGGAGACGGCCCACACCCGGTGGGAGCGCGACCGGCACTACGTCGAGGCGTTCCTGCGCACGTTCCGCCCGGTGCCGAAGTGAAGGAGCAGGCGCGGTTCTGGCGGCATCCGGCGGTGCCGGAGGTCGACCTGCTCAAGGCCCGGTACGTCACCCACCGCTTCTCGCGGCACGTGCACGACGGTTACGCGATCGGCGTGATCACGTCCGGGGTGGAGGAGTTCGACTACCGGGGCACGCTGCACCGGGCGGGGGCCGGTGAGATCGTGCTGGTCAATCCCGACTCGATGCACACCGGCCAGGCGGGCGTGGAGGACGGCTGGTCGTACCGGATGCTCTACCCGACGGTGGAGGCGGTCGCGGAGGTAGCGGCGGAGCTGGGCGTGACGTACGGGACGCCGTACTTCCCGCAGCAGGTGGTCGGCGACCGGGAGATGGCGGCGGCGCTGGCGGCGGCGCACCGGGCCGCGGAGGTGGGCGACCGGCTGGCGGCCTCGACGCTGACGCGGACGCTGTTCGCGGGGCTGCTGACCCGGCACGCGGCGGGGCGGCCGGCGGTGGCGCTGGCGCCGGAGGGGCTGCGGGCGGTGCGGGAGGCGATGGGCGTGCTGCGCGAGCGGCTGGTGGACCCGCCGGCGCTGGAGGACCTGGCGCTAGCGGTGGGGGCCAGGCCGTTCCCGCTGCTGCGGGCGTTCAAGGCGGCGACGGGGCTGCCGCCGCACGCCTATCTGACGTCGCTGCGGGTGCGGCAGGCGCGCCGGCTGCTGCGGTCGGGCATCCCGGCGGCGCGGGTGGCCGCCGACGTGGGCTTCACCGACCAGGCGCACCTCACCCGGCACTTCAAGCGGATCGTGGGCGTGCCGCCCGCGGCGTACCAGCGGGCCGCAGGAACGTACAAGAAACACGGCTGACCTGCCCATACCCTCGTATGACATGGAAAGAACGACATATCGCTCGGCCGCGATCCGGGACGGCCTGGGGGTGGGCCTGGCCGTGGGCCTGTCGGGCGTCGCCTTCGGCGCGGCGGCGATCACCGCGGGCCTGAGCGTGCCGCAGGCGTGCGTGCTCAGCCTGCTGGCCTTCACCGGGGCCTCGCAGTTCGCGCTCACGGGCGCGGTGGGGGCGGGCGGCGACCTGGTCGCCGCCGCGTCGGGGGCGCTGCTGCTGGGCGGCCGCAACACGCTGTACGGGCTGCGCCTGGCCGACCTGCTGGGGGTACGGGGGCCGCGCAGGCTGGTGGTCGCGCACGGCGTCATCGACGAGACGACGGCCGTGGCGCTGGCCCAGCCGTCGCCGGAGTCGTCCCGTACGGGATTCGTGACGACGTTCGCCACCCTGTACGTGACGTGGAACATCACGACGCTGGCCGGGGCGCTCGGCACGTCGGCGCTGGGCGATCCGGGCATGCTGGGGCTGGACGTGGTGGGGCCCGCGACGTTCCTGGCGATCCTGTGGCCGCGCCTGGCGGGCAGCGGCGAGCTGCGGCTGCTGGCGGCGGCCGGGGCGGGGATCGCGCTGCTGGCGACGCCGTTCCTGCCGCCTGGGGTGCCGGTGCTGCTGTCGGCGTTCGCGGTGCTGGTGGTGATGGCGCGATGACGCTGTGGTGGGCGATCGCGGCGGTGTGCCTGGGCTGTTACGCGCTCAAGCTGGCCGGGCTGGCGGCGCCGCGTCAGGTGCTGGACCATCCGGCGGTGCGGCGCTTCGCCGAGCTGGTGCCGGTGGCGCTGCTGTCGGCGCTGATCGCCGTGCAGACGTTCACGGCGGACGGGGCGCTGGCCTTCGACCTGGCCAGGACGGCGGGGCTGGTGGCGGCGGTGGTGGCGCTGGTGCTGCGGGCGCCGTTCCTCGTGGTGCTGATCGCGGCGGCGGCCACAACCGGGGTTGTCAGGCTCTTTCTCGGGTAGGCGCCCCGCATGTCCGATTCTGCGGGGATTGTTGGGGGCCGCTACCGGCTGGTGCGGACGATCGGCCGTGGCGGCATGGGCACCGTGTGGCAGGCGCACGACGAGGTGCTCGGCAGGGACGTGGCCCTGAAGGAGGTCCTCCCGCCCCCCGAGCTGACAGGGCCGGAACGCGAGGTGTTCACCACCCGGACGTTCCGCGAGGCGCGAGCGGCCGGGCGGGTGGCCCATCCGTGCGTGGCGGCCGTCTACGACGTGCTGGAGGAGCACGGGCACCCGTGGATCGTGATGCAGCTCGTCCGCTCCCGCACGCTGGGCGAGCTGGTGCGCGACGACGGCCCGATGTCCCCCGCCGAGGCCGCGCACCTGGGGCTGCAACTGCTGGAGGCGCTGCGGGCCGCGCACACGGCCGGGGTGCTGCACCGTGACGTCAAGCCCGACAACGTGCTGCTGACCGAGGACGGCCGGGCGGTGCTGACGGATTTCGGCATCGCGACCACCGAGGACGAGGCCCCGGTCACCCGCACCGGGATGCTGATCGGCACGCCGGCGTTCATGGCGCCGGAGCGGGCGGCGGGCGGGCAGGCGCGCCCGGAGTCGGACCTGTGGTCGCTGGGCGTGACGATGTACGTCGCGGTGGAGGGCCACTCCCCCTTTCACCGCTCGAACGCGCTGGCCACGCTGGGCGCGGTCATGCACGCGGAGCCGGCTCCGCTGGCGCGGGCGGGGGTGCTGGCCCCGGTGCTGCTCGGGCTGCTGCGCAAGGACCCGGCGGAGCGGATGTCGCTGGAGGAGGCGGAGGCGCGGCTGACGGCGATCATCGCGGGCAGCCCGCCGGAGCCGACGGGGCCCGTCCCGGTGCCGGTCCCGGCGCCGCAGGCCGAGCCGCCGCCGGGCCGCACCCGGCCGCCGCTGCTCGCGCTGGGCGTCGGGTCGCTGCTGGTGGCGCTGGTGACGGGCGGGTGGGCGTGGTGGTCGAACCGGCCGCCGGAGACGGCCAGACCGCCCGCCGTGCCGGCCGTGGTGAGCACGCCCAGCTCCGCCGGGCCCGCCGAACCCTCGTCCCCCGCCGACGCGCCGTCGTCGTCCCCGCGCTCCGGCCTGCCGCCCACCGGCTCCGACCCCACGTACGCGACACCGCGCGACGAGGAGACCGGCGAGCAGGCGAGACCGTCGGACCGCCCGTCGGACCGCAAGCCCGACCCGAAGCCCACGAAGTCCCCCAAGCCCAGCGACTCCGCCGACCCCCAGGAGCCGGAGAACCCCGAAGGCACGGACGAGCCGGACGGCCCGTCGCCGACCAAGCCGGGTCAGGTGGACCCGGAGCCGGACGGCGGCGACCAGGCGCAGGCCCATCCCGAGAAGCCCGGCAAGTCCGCGAAGTCCGCCAAGAACGCGAAGAACGCAAAAAAGGCGGAGAAGACCTGACCGGCTAGGACTCGGCGCGCACGACGTCGAGCGCGTGGCGCAGGTCGTCCGGGTAGTCGGTGGTGAACGACATCCACTCGCCGCTGGAAGGGTGCTCGAACCCGAGCGACACCGCGTGCAGCCACTGCCGGGTGACGCCCAGCCGGGCGGCGATCGTCGGGTCGGCGCCGTACATGAGGTCGCCGACGCACGGGTGGCGCAGCGCGGACATGTGCACCCGGATCTGGTGGGTGCGGCCGGTCTCCAGCTTGATGTCGAGCAGCGAGGCCGCCCGGAACGCCTCGATCGTGTCGTAGTGGGTGATGGACGGCTTGCCGCCCGCGACCACCGCGAACCTGCCGTCACCCGAGGGGTGGCGGTCGATCGGCGCGTCGACGGTGCCCCGGAACGGGTCGGGATGCCCCTGGACCAGCGCGTGGTAGCGCTTGTCGACGGTGCGCTCCTTGAAGGCGCGCTTGAGGAAGGAGTAGGCGTGCTCGCTCTTGGCCACGGCCATCGCCCCGGTGGTGTTGGCGTCGAGGCGGTGCACGATGCCCTGCCGCTCGGCCGCGCCGCTGGTGGCGATCGTGTGGCCGGCGCCGAGCAGGCCGCCGATCACGGTCGGGCCGGTCCAGCCGACGGTCGGGTGGGCGGCGACGCCGATCGGCTTGTTGACCACGACGATGTCGTCGTCCTCGTACACGATCGTCATGCCTGGGACGGGCTCGGCCACCGGCATCGGGGTCGCCACCGGAGGCGGCAGCGTCACCTCCAGCCAGGCTCCGGCGTGGACCCGGTCGGACTTGGCCGGCTCGCGGCCGTCGACCATGACCTCCCCGGCGCCGATGAGCTCGGCCGCGCGGGTGCGCGAGAATCCGAACAGCCGGGAGAGCGCGGCGTCGAGCCGCTCGCCCTCCAGCCCGTCGGGCACGGGCAGACTACGCTGCTCGGCCACTCTTGCCCTCCCTCGTTCCGTCGATCTGGTAGCCACGCCAGGCCAGGACGACCGCCACGATGCCGCCGCACACGATCGCCGAGTCGGCGACGTTGAACACCGGGAAGTAGTCGATCACCGGGAAGTTGCCGGGCAGCACCTCGACGAAGTCGACCACGTGCCCCTGGAACTGGGTGGACCTGCCGAAACCGGAAGGGTAGCGCAACAGCCGGTCGGTGAGGTTGCCGAGCGCGCCGCCCAGCAGCAGCCCGAGCGTGATCGCCCAGGGCATGCTGCGGAGCTTGCGCGCCGTGCGGATGATCGCGACGACCACGCCGGCGGCGATGAAGGTGAAGACGAACGTCATCCCGGTGCCGATGCTGAAGGCGGCCCCGGAGTTGAAGATCACCCGGAACTGCAGGACTCCCGGGATGACGACCAGCGGCGGCTCGCCCTCCAGCGTCCGCAGCACCACCGTCTTGGTGACGAGGTCGGACACGTACAGGACGGCCGCCAGGCAGGCCAGGACCGCGATCAGGCGGCCCCGGCGCCCGCCTGCTACCGGCGTTCCTCCTTCTGCTTGCAGGCCACGCACAGCGTCGCCCTCGGGAACGCCTGAAGGCGTTCCTTGCCGATCGGCTTGTGGCACGATTCGCACACTCCATAGGTCCCTGCGTCGATCCTGGCGATCGCACGTTCGTTCTGCGCGACCAGGTCGCGTGCATTCAGGGTAAGGGCGATCTCGCGTTCCCGCTCGTACGTCTTGGCGCCGGCGTCCGCCTGGTCGTCGCCCGCTCCCTGGGTGACGTCACCCGAGGCGATCTCCGTCTCGTGGCGGCGGATGTCGGCGTTGAGCTCGTCGATCTCCGTCTGCAGACTGCCGCGTACCTCGGCCAGCTCCTGTTTCGACCACATCGACGGTGTTGCGGTGGTCTGCGTGACTGCCACCATGGCTGCCTCCATGCTGATCAAGGCCGTGAATGGTGCGGGCAGCTTAGGTCTCCGATAACGGAACGGCAAACGACCCGCCGGACGGTTTACCTCTGCCGTACTATCCCGCCCCGCAGTTCTCACTCCTGCTCAGTGGACTCCATTCCCACAACTTTGTCGCTTGCAGGCACTTCCACGGCACGAGGAAAGGCGGAAGCGACCGGCCTCCGCTCTGCGTTAAGGTGTGAAGCTGCAAGGCGTTGATGGGGCCCTCGTGTGAGGGATATCACCCCGGAGCCGCCGGAAGAACGGCTCGCCTCGAGCTCACTAGACCCGGCAGCAGCCAAACGAAGAGGGCCCCTCAGGGGCCAAGAAGGGTGGTACCGCGGAGCCCGTGCGGCTTCGTCCCTTCACGCCGGTCCGTCCAGTCGACGCGTGGAGGTCCCACCCGAAATGTCTTCGCCATCATTCCGCTCTCTTCCCGCGCAGGTCGACCTGCCCGCGCTCGAGCGCGAGGTCCTGGACCGCTGGCGGGACGGGAAGATCTTCGAGCGGTCGATCCAGCAGAACGAGGGCAACCCGTCCTGGGTCTTCTACGAGGGCCCGCCCACCGCCAACGGCCTGCCCGGCGTGCACCACGTCGAGGCGCGCGTGTTCAAGGACCTGTTCCCGCGCTACAAGTCGATGCGCGGCTTCAGCGTCCCCCGCAAGGCCGGCTGGGACTGCCACGGCCTGCCCGTCGAGGTCGGCATCGAGAAAGAGCTCGGCCTGTCCGGCAAGCGCGACATCGAGGCCTACGGCATCGCCGAGTTCAACGCCAAGTGCCGCGAGTCGGTGCTGCGCCACGTCGACGCGTTCGAGCAGCTCACCGAGCGGATGGGCTACTGGATCGACCTGTCGACGGCCTACCGGACCATGGACCCGGCCTACGTCGAGGCCGTGTGGTGGTCGCTCAAGGTCGTCTTCGACAAGGGCCTGCTGTTCCGCGACTTCCGCATCACGCCCTACTGCCCGCGCTGCGGCACCGGCCTGTCCGACCACGAGCTAGGCCAGCCCGGCGGCTACGAGACCGTCACCAGCCCGTCGGTCTACGTCCGCATGCCCGCGACCTCCGGCCCGCTGGCCGAGCTGGGCGCCTCGCTGCTGATCTGGACCACCACGCCGTGGACGCTGGTGTCCAACACCGCCGTCGCCGTGCACCCCGACGTCACGTACGTCGCCGCCCGCACCGCCGACGGCGAGGTGCTGGTCGTGGCCGAGCCGCTGCTGACCGCCGTGCTCGGCGAGGACGCCACGGAGCTGGCCCGCTTCACCGGCCGCGAGCTGGAGCGCACCACGTACGAGCGGCCGTTCGAGCTGGTCGACATCCCCGACGCCCACTACGTGGTGCTCGGCGACTACGTCACCGTCGAGGACGGCACCGGCCTGGTCCACCAGGCGCCCGCCTTCGGCGCCGACGACATGGCCGTCATCAAGCGCTACGACATGCCGGTCGTCAACCCGATCGGCCCCGACGGGCGCTTCCTGGACGACGTGCCGATGGTCGGCGGCGTGTTCTTCAAGGACGCCGACGAGCGGCTGACCGACGACCTGCGCGGGCGCGGGCTGCTGTTCCGCGGCGGCCACTTCGACCACAGCTACCCGCACTGCTGGCGCTGCCACACGCCGCTGCTCTACTACGCGCTCCCGTCGTGGTACATCCGCACCACCGCGGTCAAGGACCAGATGCTGGCCGAGAACGCCCGCACCAACTGGTACCCCGACACGGTCAAGTGGGGCCGCTTCGGCGAGTGGCTGCGCAACAACGTCGACTGGGCGCTGTCGCGCTCGCGCTACTGGGGCACGCCGCTGCCGCTGTGGGTGTGCTCCGCCGACGAGAGCCACGTGACCTGCGTCGGCTCGCTGGCCGAGCTGGGCGAGCTGGCCGGGCAGGACCTGTCGGCCCTCGACCCGCACCGGCCGTTCGTCGACGACGTGGCCTTCCCCTGCCCGACGTGCTCGGCCGAGGCCCGCCGGGTGCCCGACGTCATCGACGCCTGGTACGACTCCGGCTCGATGCCGTTCGCCCAGTGGGGCCGCCCCGGCAAGCCCGAGGGCGTCTACCCGGCGCAGTTCATCTGCGAGGCCACCGACCAGACGCGCGGGTGGTTCTACTCGCTGATGGCCGTGGGCACGCTGGTGTTCGGGCAGTCCTCGTACGAGAACGTGCTCTGCCTGGGGCTCATCCTGGCCGAGGACGGGCGCAAGATGAGCAAGCACCTGGGCAACATCCTGGAGCCGATGCCGCTGATGGACCAGCACGGCGCCGACGCGCTGCGCTGGTTCATGGCCTGCTCCGGCTCGCCGTGGGCGGCCCGCCGGGTCGGCCACAACGCGCTGGAGGAGATCGTCCGCAAGGTCCTGCTGACCTACTGGAACACCGCCTCGTTCTTCACCCTGTACGCCAACGCCGAGTCGTGGTCGCCCGCCATGCTCGCCGACGCCCCGCCGGCCGCCGAGCGCCCGCTGCTCGACCGGTGGGCGCTGGCCGAGCTGCACCGCACGGTGGCCGAGGTCACGGCGGCGCTGGACGAGTACGACACCCAGCGGGCCGGGCGCAGGCTGGCCGAGTTCCTCGACGACCTGTCCAACTGGTACGTGCGCCGCTCGCGCCGCCGGTTCTGGCAGGGGTCGCGGGAGGCGTTCGCCACTCTGTACGAGTGCCTGGAGACGGTCACGCGGCTGATGGCGCCGATGACGCCGTTCGTCACCGACTACCTGTGGGACGTGCTGCGCGGCGAGGACGCGCCCTCCTCGGTGCACCTGGCCTCCTGGCCGGCCGTGCGCGAGGACCTGCTCGACCCTGCGCTGTCGGAGCGGATGGCGCTGGTGCGGCGGCTGGTGGAGCTGGGCCGCTCGGCCCGCGCCTCCTCCGGCGTCAAGACGCGTCAGCCGCTCGGCCGCGCCCTCGTCGGCGCGCAGGGCTGGCCGTCGCTGCCGGGCGAGCTGCGTGACCTGGTCGCCGACGAGCTGAACGTCCAGGCTTTGGAGGACATGTCCGGCTTCAGCGCCGATCTCGTGTCCTACACGGTCAAGCCGAACTTCCGGGCGCTCGGCAAGCGGTTCGGGTCCCAGACCAAGCTCGTGGCCGCCGCCGTGGCCGCCGCCGACGCCACCGCGCTGGCCCGAGGGCTGCGCTCCGGCGCCGCGGTGACCGTGGACGCGGGCGAGCTCGGCCAGGTCGAGCTCGGACCGGACGAGGTCATCGTCACCGAGCAGCCGCGCTCCGGCTGGGCGGTGGAGACCGGCGCCGTCGACACCGGCACCGGCGAGACGGTCGCGCTCGACCTGGAGCTGACCGACGAGCTGCGCCGCGCCGGGCTGCTGCGCGAGGTCATCCGCCTGGTGCAGGACGCGCGCAAGTCGAGCGGCCTGTCCATCACCGACCGCATCGACCTGTGGTGGACGGCCTCGGGCCCGGACCTGGCGCAGGCGCTGCGCTCGGGCGGCGGCTCGGTCGCCGACGAGGTGCTGGCCTCCTCGGTCACCGAGGGCGCCGAGCCCGGCCTGCCCGAGCACACCGACCCCGACCTGGGGCTCACCTTCCAGCTCCGCCGCGCCTGAGACGTCCCGCGCTCCCTCCCGGGCGGCGGTAGGGCCTGCCCTACCACCGCCCGGGGGGAGCGCCTTCCTTGTCCGGGAACCGGGCCCCCGCAAGACTTGGCCAAGCGCCCATTTGCTTCCGGAAGGAGCTCGTCCCCATGCGAGTCCAGGTCAACGGCACCACCCTGTACGTCGACGTCGAAGGCGCCGCTCTGGAGCCCGACGGCTGCACGATGCGGGAGAAGCCCACGCTCGTGCTGCTGCACGGCGGCCCCGGCCACGACCACACCATCTTCAAGCCCGCCTACCGGCAGCTCGCCGACGTGGCCCAGCTCGTCTACGTCGACCAGCGCGGCAACGGCCGCAGCCAGGACTCCGACCCGGCGACCTGGCACCTCGACCAGTGGGCCGACGACGTACGCGCCCTCTGCGACACCCTCGGCATCGTCAGCCCGATCGTCCTCGGCTGGTCCTGGGGGGGCGCCGTCGCCATGAACTACGCCGCCCGCCACCCCGGCCACCCCGCCAAACTGATCCTGCAGAGCACCGTCGCCCGCTGGGACGTGGACCGCGTCGTCGAGGGCTTCCGCGCCGAAGCGGGCGAGGAGGCCGCGCTGGCCGCCAAGGCGTTCCTCACCGAGGGCACGCCGGAGACGTTCGCCGCCTTCGGACGGCTCTGCGCCCCCGCCTACAGCCCCGACCCGGCCTTCCCCTCGGAGGCCGACATCCAGGCGATGGCCCGCATGACCCCCAACCCGGAGCTGACCATGAGCTTCATGTCCACCGCCCGCTTCGACCTGCGCGACCGGCTCGCCGCAATCCGCTGCCCGACGCTCGTCGTGGCGGGCTCCCGCGACCCGATCACGCCCCTGGACACCGCCCAGGAGATCGCCGCCGGCGTGCCCGGGGCCCGGCTGGAGGTGTTCGGGGGCTCCGGCCACTTCGTCCCCGACACCGAGGGCGAGCGGTTCTTCTCCCTGCTGCGCGCGTTCGTCGCATGACGTACCTGCCGGCCGGGGAGCGGCGCCGGCTCATCGCCGACGCGGCCATCGAGGTGATCGCCGAGGAAGGGCTCGCGCACGCCACCACCCGGCGCATCGCCGAACGCGCCGGCACGCCGCGCGCCACCATCCACTACTGCTTCCGGGGCAAGGACGAGCTCATCATGCTCGTCCTGGAACGCGCCGGCGCCACCATGCGCGCCGCCTTCGACGGCCTCGACCCCGCCGCCGGGCTGGAGGCCACCCTGCGCGCCCTCGTCGCCACCTACTGGCGGTGGATCCGCGACCACCCCGGCCTGCACCTGGCCCTCATGGAGCTGACCATGTGGGTCATCCGCAACAAGGACAGCGTGCTGCCCGGCTCCCAGGACGTGTGGGAGGCCGTCAACGGGCCGCTCGGCGGCGACCTCATCCGGTCCGCCCTGAACGCCGCCGCCGACGCCGACGGCATCCGGCCCGCCGTGCCGACCGGGGAGCTGACGCGCTTCCTCATCCACCGGATGGACGGGCTCGTCTTCGAGTACGCCGAGACAGGCGACCCGGCCGCCTGCGAACGCCAGGCCACCCTCCTGGCCGACGCCCTGGTCACCCTGACCCGAGCCCACCCCTGAGCGAGCCCACCCCCCGCACCCGGCCTCACACCACGGCCGGGGTGTGAGGCCGGGGTGTGAGGCCGGGGTGTGAGGCCGGGGTGTGAGGCCGGGGTGTGAGGCCGGGGTGTGAGGCCGGGGTGTGAGGCCGGGGTGTGAGGCC
>NZ_JBEZZG010000042.1:0-19669 GCF_040639085.1 Nonomuraea sp. NPDC023979 | reverse complement strand
CGGGGTCACGCCTGGACCGGGTCGCGCCGCGGCCGGGGGCGGGGCGGGGGCGTCAGAGGTCCACGGTGCCGCCCACGGGCAGGCGCCGGATGTCCGCGCCCAGGCCGTCCCGCTCGCTCTCCAGCACGCCGTCGAGCACCTTCAGCCCCCACTCGTTGAGCAGCCCGTCATGCACGGCGAACGCCCTGCGCGGCCGCATCGTCCGCAGATAGCCGATCAGGTCGGGCACCGTCATCCACGGCGCCTGCCCCGGCACCAGCAGCGTCGGCACGTCCACCACGGTGAGCGCGTCACCCGGGTGGAACACCTCCCCGTCGACCAGGAACCCCACGTTGCCCACCGGCGGCACGTCGGGGTGGCTCACATGGTGCCGCTCCCCCACGACCGCCACCTCGAACCCGGCCGCCTTCACCACGTCACCGCCCCGCACCACCTGCACCCGCTCGGCGAGCTGCGGCAGCTTCCGCGCCACGACCTCACAGGTGTAGATGACGAGGTCCGGCTTCTCCTCGGCCGCCGCCCGCAACCGGTCGGCGTCGAAGTGATCCCAGTGCTCGTGCGTGACCAGCACCGCCTCCGCCCCGGCCAGGGCGGCGGGGTCCGGCATGATCATTCCGGGGTCGATGACCAGTGCCCGCGAATCCTTCTCCAGCCGTACGCAGGCATGTCCGTACTTGGTGAGCCTCATGCGGCCATCCTGCCGCCCGTACATCGCCCCGCAGGCCCGGCTTCGCGTACAGCTCAACCCGCCGCGCGCCCTCTCGGACGCGGGGCGGTGTCGTCGATGTCAGCCGACGGTCTCGCGCTCGTTCTGGCAGACCGAGCAGCTCGTCAGCCCGGCCGCCTCGGCCTGCGCCTGCGTCATGGTCTCCACGCCCGAGTCGCCGGCGCCCTGGATCAGCGGGCACGCGGTGCTGTGGTAGCGCCGGGTCCCGACGATGACCTTCACCGTCCCGCCGCCGTTCTTGCCCTGGGCAGCGGCGGCCTCACGGCCCTTGCCCGCGGCACCGGCCGTCCCCTTGGCTGACTCCGCCGACGAAGTCGGGCGCCCCGGACCAGCGGACTCCCCCGCCGTCCCGGCCGTCCCTTCCTCGGCTGCCCGAGACTGCGCCTTCCCCTTGCCCGCGCCGGAGGCACCGCCTTCCGCGGCCCCCTTCCCGGCCCCACTGCCCGAAGCGGCCCCGCCCTTGGCAGCGGAACCCTTGGGCGCTGGGTCCTTGGGCGCGGGGCCCTCGGTCACGGGGCCCTTGGCGCCGGTCGAGGCGGCACCGGTAGAGGTGCCGCCACCCGACGCGCCACCCGTTCCGGCGGCCCCGCTCGCGGCGGCGCCCGTCGGCCTGCCACTCCCGGAGGTTCCGGCGGCTCCGCTCGCGGAAGCGCCCGTAGATCTGCCGCCACCTGAGGTTCCACCCGTTCCGGCGCTGCTCGGGGTGGCGTCTGACGGGGCGGCCCCTCGTGAGGCGCCGGTGGGAGCGGTCCCCTGGGAACCGCCCGTCGGGCCGGTCTCCTTGGAGTCACTGGCCGAGCTCGTCCCCTTGCGATCGCCGGCCGGGGCAGCGCCCTTGGGGGCGTCGGCCGGGGCAGCGCCCTTGGATGTGCCGGCCGGGGCTGCGCCCTTGGAAGCGCCCGCCGGGGCGGCGGTCTTCGCGTTGCCTGTCGAGGGGCGGTCGGCCGGGGTGGCGTTCTTGGGGTTCGTGCCGGAGGGCAGGGGGCCGCTGGGGCGGGCCGATTCCGCGGACGAGGCCGGGCGTTCCGGCGCGTCACCCGCTGGGGAGCCGGGCCGGGCGCCGCCTGCGGCGGGTCGCCTGACCCCGCTGGGCGGCGTCATCTCGGAGGCCGCCTCAGCCTGGCGGGACGTACTGGAAGAGGACGGGCCGGAAGCGGACGGGCCGCCCGACGCGCTGGGCCGCTCCGTGCGGCCCGGGGCGGCGGCGGGAGGCTGCGGGACCGGCGTGCCGTCGGCGGTGACGCGCGGCTGCGGCTGGGTGTCGGGATCGCGGTCCGCCGGGCCGGCGTCTCGGTCGGCGGCGCGGGCGGCGTCGCGGTCGGCAGTGGGCCGCCCCGGCTTGGCGCCGGGCAGCGGGAGGGAAGTCCTGGTCTCCGTCTCGTCCTCGTCGGAGGCCGTGGCGCTGCCGCTGGGGCGGGAGCCGGAGGGGGTGTCGTCAGGCTTGGCGGCCGGGCGGGCGAACCAGCCGGACGCGCTCTCACCGTCCTCGGCGGACGAGGCGGGCGAGGCGGACGGGCCGTCGGCAGGCGCGGGGCGGCCCTCGGCGGGCGAGGCGGCTGCGGCCTCGGCACGCGACCCGGTCGCACGCTCATCAGGCGAAGCAGACGAAGCGGGCGAGCCCGGCGACGCGGATGAACCGGACGGGGTGGGGGTGGAAGCCTGGGGACCGGACTTCGGCGGGGCGACCGGGGAGCGCAGGTCGCGCGTGGGTTCGGCGGGTTCGGCCAGATGTGCGGCGGAGACCGCGGGCTCGGGGTCGGCGGCAGGCGGCAGCTGCCGTCCGCCGAGCGCGGCGTCCGGGAGGCAGGCGGTGCAGGGCGTGAAGCCCTCCTCCCGCGCCTCTTCGTACGTGAGCTCCTCGTGATCCCGTCCGGCGAGCTGGCGGCATCCCGGCACGTGGTAGCGCCTGCGTCCGGGAATGACCAGCACGATCGCGTCCGGGGAGATCCCTCCGGCCGTCGCGGGGCGGTGCGTCGCGGGTGCCTGCGCGGGCCGGGCCGCGGGCGCGGGCACAGGTGCGGGCATCGCCGGAGTCCGCTGGTACGGGTGCGGACCGGACGGCTGTTGTGTCCCCATCGGGGCCCCCATCGAGGTCCCTGCCGAGGTCGTCATCGGGCCGGTGCGGGGGTGCGGCGCCCCGGGGGGCACGAGCCCTGCCGGAGGGGGGGTGGCCGGCGCAGCGGCCTGCCCACCACCGGGGAACAGCTCGTGACGCCGCAGCAGCGCTCCGATCACCAGGAACAGCGCCGACAGCACGCTGACCACGATGGACCACATGATCAGGAACGGCTTGGCCAGTACGAAGCCCGCGATCAGCAGCACGACCGCCGCGAGCACCAAACCAGCACTGATAAGGATCACTAGGGGCTCTTTCGAGTGACGGGTCCGGTCGACCCGTTACTTTACCGGCGGTCGTTGTGGGGACCGTCACCGCCGGGGAAGGCGCCCTGCGGAGCCTCGCCGCCGAACGGGTTCTGGCCACCGGGCAGAGGCTGCTGACCACCCTGAGGCACGGCGTGCGACATGGCGGGAGCGCCGGGACCGCCCGACATGACCGGGAACCCGCCGCTGCCCTCCGCGGAGACGTTGAGCTCGGCGAGCTGGTTCTCCAGGTAGAGCTTGAGGCGGCTGCGGTATTCGCGTTCGAAGCTGCGCAGCTCCTCGACCTTGCGCTCGAGCTCGTCGCGGGTCTGGACGAGGGAGCCCATGGCCTGACGGTGGCGCTCCTGGGCGTCGCGCTCGAGCGTCTCGGCGCGGGCGCGGGCGTCGCCGATGACCTGCTCGGCCTGGCGGCGGGCCTTGGTGAGGATCTCGTCGGCCTCGCGGCGGGCGCGGGTGACGGTCTCGTCGGCCTCGCGGCGGGCGTCGGCGATCGCCTGGTCGGCGGTCTGCTGGGCGAGGGCGAGAACGCGGGCCGCGGTGTCCATGTTGTCCTCGGCGGGAGGCATGTTCATGGCCACGGGAACCGGCTGGGGCTGCGGCTGCGGCTCGGGGGCCCGCATGGGCTCCGGCTGCGGCGGCTGCATCATCTCCGGCTTGGGCTGCTCCTGGACCGGCGCGGAGGCCATGGGCATGTTCATGCCCCCAGGCACCTTGCCGCGCAGGCACTCGGCCAGCTTGGCGCGCAGCTCCTCGTTCTCCTGGATGAGGCGGTCAAGCTCGGCCTCGACCTCGTCGAGGAACGCGTCGACCTCTTCCTCGTCGTAGCCCGGTCGCAACCGGGTCGTGCTGAACTGCTTGTTCCGCACATCAGCGGGCGTAAGCGGCATCTTTTGGTCTCCTTGGCGCGCTTTGGAGTCTGTCCGGAGGGACGGTAACCCGAATCACTTCAGCGCGGACACGAGTTGGATCACGACCTGTGCCCCGCGGCCCCCACTCATCGGCCGCCGAACGATCCTACGATGTTGATCAGCAGCAGGACGATGATGAAGAGGACAGTGAAGCTTAGGTCAAAGGCCACCGTACCCAACCGGAGCGGGGGAATGAAACGGCGGAGGAACTTGAGAGGCGGGTCGGTTGCGGTGTATGTGGCTTCGGCGAGCACGAGGACGACCCCTGAAGGCCGCCACTGCCGGGCGAAAGCCTGCACTGTCTCGAAGATCATTCGGCCGATGAGCAGCACCAGATAAAGAGACAGGACGACGACCAAGATCTGGCTTACGATCCCCACGGTCCGGCCGTCCCTCCACTTCCGATGTGTCCGCCCGGTCTCGGGGAGACCTGGTTGGATCCGATAGGCATACAGAGACTCTAACTCTGGTTGAAGAACCCGCGTTCCGCGATTCGAGCCTTGTCCTCGGCGGTCACCTCGACATTGGCAGGGGACAACAGGAACACCTTGTTGGTAACACGTTCAATGCTGCCATGTAGCCCGAAGACCAGACCTGCCGCGAAATCGACCAGCCGCTTTGCGTCGCTGTCAACCATTTCCGTCAGGTTCATGATGACCGGCGTGCCGTCGCGGAAGTGCTCGCCGATGGTCCGGGCCTCGTTGTACGTCCGGGGGTGGAGGGTCGTGATGCGGGCCAGATCGGTCGTACGGCGCTCCAGGACGGTCGTGGCGGGCCGCGGCGCGGGGACCCCGGGCTCGGCCTCCTCCTCACGGTCCTGGACCGTTACGGGACGTTCCTCGCCGGTTCGCGGCCCGTCGTCCTCGTAGGTGTACTCATCCGTGTAGGGCTCGTACCTCTCGTAGCGGTCGTCCTCCACGAGACCGAGGTAGACCGCCATCTTGCGCATCGCGCCGGCCATCGCTAAGTCGTCCTCCTGCTCATGGTCGCACTCGCTCGGGCCTGTCGCCGGGCCCGAGGCGGTAGCCGTACCCCCTTGGAGCTCACCGCTGATCGACCTCTACCGGATCGCGGGCCTTGAAGACCCACTTGAGGGGACATTACCTGACGAAGAGCTTGCGGCGGCCGAGCAACGCCGTACCGATCCGCACATGTGTGGCGCCGTGCGCGACAGCCTCGGCCAGATCGTCGCTCATACCCGCCGAAATCATCGTGGCACGTGGATGCCGGTCCTGTACGGCCAGCGCCACTTCGCGCAGCCGCGCGAACGCCGCCCCCGGGTCCTCCCCCAGCGGCGCCACGGCCATGACTCCGCCGAGCCACAGGCCCGGCGCGGCGGCGATCTGCGCGGCGAGCTCGGGCACCTCGGCGGGACGGGCGCCGCCCCTGGCCGGATCGTCGTCGAGCGCCACCTGGACCAGGCAGCCGACCTCGCGGCCCTGCCGTACGGCCTCGCGGCTGATCGCCTCGACCAGCCGGAGCCGGTCGACGGAGTGGATCACGTCGGCGTAGCCGACGACGGAACGGACCTTGTTGGTCTGCAGCTGCCCGACGAAGTGCCAGGTCAGCGGGAGCCCGGCGCACTCGCGCGCCTTGGCCGCCGCCTCCTGGTCCCGGTTCTCCGCCACGTCGCGCAGGCCCAGCTCGGCCAGGATGCGCACGTCGTCGGCCGGGTAGGTCTTGGTCACGGCGATCAACGTCACTTCGCCCCGGTCACGCCGCGCCGCCCGGCACGCCTCCCCGATGCGTCCTTCGACCTCGGTGAGGCCCGAGGCGATCTCTTCCCTTCGCACGCCTCTCCTTCCTGTGCGCCCCCATCCTCCCGCACCCGGCTCCCCGCCACGGCCCCGCCCCCCTGGTGGGAACGGTCCGCGGTCACGTACGAGAAGAGGGTCACAGGCCCCTGACACAGCGGCGCCGCTCCCCTGGATGGACGAGGGAGCGGCGGGGGCCTGCGGTGCTATTTGAGGAAGTCGGGGACGTCGAGCTCCTCCTCCTGCTCCTCGAAGACCACCGGCCGACGTTTGGCGGGCTCCGACATGCGGGAGGTGATGGGCGTGGGCGGGTTGGCGGGCTCCGGGGTGGGCCGCGGGATGGAGACCGGGCCGGGCTGGTCGTCCTGGCCGGCGGCCGGCTCCTGGGCGCTCTCGGCGGGCCGGGCCGGCTCCGGGCGGGACTCGGGCCGGGGCTCCGGCCTGAAGTCCGTACGGGGCGGCTCGGGACGCGACTCGGGCCTGAAGTCGGCACGCTGCTCCGGACGCGACTCGGCGCGGGGCTCGGGGCGCGGCTCGGGCCTGAAGTCGGCGCGCTGCTCGGGACGCGACTCCGGGCGGAACTCGGAGCGGGGCTCGGGGCGCGGCTCGGGCCTGAACTCGGCGCGCGGCTCCGGGCGGAGCTCGGGCCTGGGCTCGGGCTTGACGGCGGCCGGTGGCGTGCTGGAGCGCGCGGGCGGCGGCACGGGCGGCGCGGCGGGCTGCGCCGGCGCCTGGGCGGCGGGACGCGCCTGCGGGCGCGGCAGCGGCTTCTCGGCCGGCGGCAGGTCGTCGAAGCCCGCGGCGATCACGGTGACCCGCACCTCGTCGCCGAGCGCGTCGTCGATGACCGTGCCGAAGATGATGTTGGCGTCGGGCGCGGCCGCCATGGAGACGAGCTGGGCCGCCTCGTTGATCTCGAACAGGCCGAGGTCGGAGCCGCCCGCGATCGACAGCAGCACGCCGTGGGCGCCGTCGATGCTGGCCTCCAGCAGCGGGCTGGAGACGGCCATCTCGGCCGCCGCGACCGAGCGGTCGTCGCCGCGCGCGTGGCCGATGCCCATGAGCGCCGAGCCCGCGCCCGACATGACCGACTTGACGTCGGCGAAGTCGAGGTTGATCAGGCCGGGCGTGGTGATCAGGTCGGTGATGCCCTGCACACCGGAGAGCAGCACCTGGTCGGCCGCCTTGAAGGCGTCCAGGACGCTGACCTGCCTGTCGGAGATCGACAGCAGCCGGTCGTTGGGGATGACGATGAGGGTGTCGACCTCGTCGCGCAGCGTCTCGATGCCCGCCTCGGCCTGCATGGCGCGGCGGCGGCCCTCGAAGCTGAACGGCCGGGTGACTACGCCTATCGTCAACGCGCCCAGCGATCTGGCGATGTTGGCCACGACGGGCGCGCCGCCGGTGCCGGTGCCGCCGCCCTCGCCGGCCGTGACGAAGACCATGTCGGCCCCCTTGAGGACCTCCTCGATCTCCTCCCGGTGGTCCTCTGCCGCCTTGCGGCCGACGTCGGGGTTCGCCCCCGCGCCGAGGCCGCGCGTGAGCTCGCGGCCCACGTCCAGTTTGACGTCGGCGTCACTCATCAGCAGCGCCTGGGCGTCGGTGTTTATCGCGATGAACTCGACGCCCTTGAGTCCCTCTTCGATCATCCGGTTGACGGCGTTCACTCCGCCGCCGCCGATGCCGACGACCTTGATGACCGCGAGGTAGTTCTGCGGTGCTGCCACGACGAGGGGCCTTTCCGCTCGTTGACTTGCCATTTCGGTGCGGATTTCTCCGCGTCTTGTCAGTTCGGGTAACTCTCAACCTCAAGTTGAGATTTAGATTTATGTCAACCTGAGATTGATACGGACAGTAGGAGTTACGCTCCGCGCGGGTCAACTAACCGCGCCGCAAGCACGTCCGGCGTGTCGCGGGCTGTCCGTTTCGCTCCGTGGTCACGCCTGGTCGGGGGCCTCCACCGCCGTTACCCGGGGTACAGGCTCTCACGGCGGGAGGCCCGCGACGGACAGGCTCGGCGGTGCCGCGGCCCCGAGTTTGGCCGCCCGGGTGACCATGAGGGCCGATCCTCACCTGAGCGTCACCACGTCGGGCGAGCTCACGTCGTAGACCTCGGCCTCGCGCCGCAGCATGCTCGCCAGGATGCGCGCCTTGGCCTCCGGGCGGTCCACGCCGCCCCAGATGACCGTGCGGCCGTCGGAGAGCGTCAGCGTGACGTCCTCGGCCGTCGTGGCGGCCACCTGGCGCACCCGCCCGGCCAGCTCCCCCGGCAGCCCTTCGACGACCTTGAGCGCCGCCATGGTGACCGGGTCGCCCGCGGCGGGCGCGGCGACCTTCAGCACGGGCAGCAGCGGCGGCGCGACGTCCTGCACCTCGATGACCACGCCGAGCTTGTCGATCAGCGCCACCTGGCTCCCGGCGGGCACCTGGGCGACCGGCTCGCGCTCGGCGACCTCGATGCGCAGGGTGCCCGGCCAGACCCGGTCGACCTTGGCACCGGCCACCTGCCTGATGGCCTGCACCCGGGCCTGGACGCCGGCCAGGTCGACGGTCGCCAGCGGGTGCAGGTCGGGGACCTGGGCCGCCTGCCTGATCCGGTCGGCGGGCACTGTGACATTTCCCACGATCTCCACCGATCGCACGCCCAGCACCGGCGAGAAGAAGATCAGCCACGCCGCCGTCCCCACCACTCCGGCGGTGAGCAGCACCAGGAACACCTTCCGCGCCTTCATCGCCCTCCCCGCGTCACCCTGTGACCCCCGAACCTACGCCGCCGGCCCGGGGGAGGCCGTGGCGCCACGCCCGCGTGTCAGCCGTGTCAGCCGCCCGACAGGCGGGCGACGATCTGCGGGCCGAGCTCGGTCACGTCGCCCGCGCCCATCGTCAGGACGACGTCGCCGGCCCGCGCCCGCGCGGCCACCAGCGCGGGCACCGAGGCGCGGTCGGGCGCGTAGGCGACCCGCTCGGCGGGCAGCGGCACCCGCCCGGCGACCAGCGCGCCCGACACGCCCGGCTCGGGGTCCTCGCGGGCCCCGTAGACGTCGAGCACGATCGCCTCGTCGGCCAGGCCGAGCGCGGCGCCGAACTCGTCGGCGAAGAAGCGGGTGCGCGAGTAGAGGTGCGGCTGGAAGATCGCGATGACCCGGCCGTGGCCGGAGTAGGAGGCGACCACGTCGCGGGCGGCCCGCAGGTCGGCGGCCAGCTCGGTCGGGTGGTGGGCGTAGCTGTCGAACACGGCCACGCCGCCCGCCTCGCCCTTGGCCTCGAAGCGCCGCTTGGCCCCGGTGAAGGCCGCCAGGCCGTCCCTGATCTCCTCGAAGGGCAGGCCCAGCTCGTCGGCCACGGCGATGACCGCGGTGGCGTTGAGCGCGTTGTGGGCGCCGGGAACGGCCAGCCGCACCTCGCCGCCGCGCCCGCCGGGGCCCTCGACGGTGAACACGGTGCCGAACCCGTCGGGCCGCACGCCGGAGATCCGGTAGTCGCCCTGCTCGCCGTAGGTCACCACGCGCAGCCCGCGCGCCCGCGCCTGGGCGGCCACCTCGGCCGCGCCGGGGTCGTCGGAGCAGGAGACCAGCAGCGAGCCGATCCGCTCGGCGAAGCGGGCGAAGCTGTCGTGCACGGCGCGCGGGTCGCCGTAGTTGTCCAGATGGTCGGCCTCGACGTTGGTCACCACGGCGATCTCGGGCGCCAGCATGAGGAACGAGCCGTCGCTCTCGTCGGCCTCGGCCACGAACACCTGCCCGGACCCCTCGTCGGCGCCGAGCCCGGTCGTGACGAGCTGCCCGCCCACGCAGTAGGACGGGTCGGCCCCGCACTTCTGCAGGGCGACGGTGAGCATCGAGGTGGTGGTGGTCTTGCCGTGGGTGCCGGCGATGGCCACGCCGGTGCGCCCGGCCATGACGGAGGCCAGCGCGGCGGCCCTCGGGATGACCCGCAGCCGCTGCTTGAGCGCCTCGCCCAGCTCGGGGTTGGAGTCGCGGATGGCGGTGGAGACGACGACGGTGTCGACGTCGCGGATGTGGGAGGCGGCGTGGCCGATGTGCACGGTGGCGCCCAGCTCGCGCAGCTCGGTGACCTGCTCGCCACTGCGGGCGTCGCTGCCGGACACGCGCACGCCGCGCTTGAGCAGGATGCGCGCGATGCCCGACATGCCCGCGCCACCGATGCCGATGAAGTGCACCCGGCCCAGGTCTTCTGCGGCTACGGGATCGACCAGCTTGACGAGGCTCATCGGGCTATCTCCAACACTTTCCTGGCGAGTATGAGGTCGGCGTCCTTCCTCCCCAGTGTGGAGGCGGCCTCCGACATGGCGGCGACCCGTTCGGGGTCGTGGAGGACGGGCAGCACGTGGTGGACGATCCATTCGGCGGTCAGCTCGGCGTCGTCGACGAGCAGCCCGCCGCCGCCCGCGGTGACGCGCTCGGCGTTGAGCCGCTGCTCGCCGTTGCCGTGGGGCAGCGGCACGTACGCGGCGGGGAGTCCGACCGCGGTCAGCTCGGCGCAGGTGAGCGCCCCGCTGCGGCACACCGCCAGGTCGGCGGCGGCGTAGGCGAGGTCCATGCGGTCCACGTACGGGAGCAGGACGTACTGCGGGTCGCCGGGCGGCGGCTCGTGGTCGACGGTGTTCTTGGGGCCGATGACGTGCAGCACCTGGACCCCGGCGCGGCGCAGCGCGGGGGCGGCGGCCAGCGCGGCCTCGTTGATCGAGCGGGCGCCCTGGGAGCCGCCGAACACCAGCAGCGTGGGCCGGTCGGTCTGCAGCCCGAACCACGAGCGCGCCTTGTCGCCGGTGGACAGCCGGTCGAGCTCGACGATCTCGCGGCGCAGCGGGGTGCCGATGAACTCGGCCTTGCCGATCGAGCTGTCGGGAAAGCCGGTGAAGACGTGGTCGGTCAGCCGGGCGCCGAGCCGGTTGGCCAGGCCGGGGCGCGGGTTGGCCTCGTGCACGACGATGGGCACGCCGCGCCGCTTGGCGGCCAGGTAGGCGGGGGTGGCCACGTAGCCGCCGAAGCCGACCAGGACGTCGGCCCGGACCCGGTCGAGGACGGCGGCCATGGCGTTGACCGCCCCGGCGAGCCTGCCGGGGACGGTGAGCAGCTGCGGGGTGATCGCCCGGGGCAGCGGCACGGCGGGGACCAGCTCCAGCTCGTAGCCGCGGGCCGGGACCAGGCGCGTCTCCAGCCCTCTGTCGGTGCCCACGCAGGTGACGCCGACACCCGGATCGAGGCGGCGTAGCGCGTCGGCCAGGGCGAGAGCCGGCTCGATGTGCCCGGCCGTCCCGCCACCGGCGAGGACCACCCTCATGTCGGTCACTCCCTAACGTCTGTCTCGGCGTCTGCTCGTACGCCCCAGGCCAAGCCAGCTTAGGCCCCGGGCGGCCGGTCCGGGGCCACGTGCGGCCAAGGCCTCGCGCGCTCCGGGCTCCCGTTTGGCGAACGACAGCAGCATGCCCAGCGCGGCCAGCGTCGGCAGCAGCGCCGAGCCGCCGTAGGAGACCAGCGGCAGCGGGATGCCGGTGATGGGCAGCACGCCGAGCACGGCGCCCATGTTGACGAGCCCCTGGCCGACGATCCAGGCCACCACGGCGACCGCCACGAGCCGGACGAAGGCGTCGTTGACGCGGGTCGCCACGCGCAGCCCGGCGTAGCCGAGCAGGCCGAACAGCGCCACGACCAGCAGCGTGCCCATGAGCCCGAGCTCCTCGCCGAGGATGGCGAAGATGAAGTCGCTCTCGCCGTGGGGCAGCCACGACCACTTCTGCCGGCTGCTGCCCAGCCCGAGCCCGAACCAGCCGCCGGAGCCCATCGCGATCTGCCCCTGCACCGCCTGGTAGCCGGCGCCCTGCGCGTCGGCCCACGGGTCGAGGAAGGAGCCGACGCGGGCCATCCGGTACGGCTCCACCCGGATCATGATGATCGCGGCGAGCATGGCCAGCGCCAGGATGCCGCCGAACAGCTTGACCGGCGCCCCCACCACCCACAGCAGCGCCAGGAAGATCATGAAGAGCACGATCGTGGTGCCGAGGTCGCTGCCGAGCATGACCATGGTGGCCAGGATCGCGGTGCCGGGCATGAGCGGGATGAGCATGTGCCGCCACTCGATGCGCCCGGCGCGGGCCCGGCGCGCCAGCAGGTCGGCGCCCCACAGCGCCAGCCCGAGCTTGGCGGGCTCCGACGGCTGCAGGAAGATCGGGCCGAGGTCGAGCCAGCGCTGCGCGCCCAGCTCCGAGCGGCCGAAGGCGAGCACCAGGATCAGCGCGATGATCGACAGCGCCATCAGCGGGTAGCCCGCCCACCGGAACACCTTGTACGGCAGCCGCGTGCACAGCCACATGACCAGCACGCCCAGCGCGGCCGACATCGACTGCCTGATGAACCAGGAGAACGGGCTGCCGGTCTTGTGCATGGCCTCGATGCTGGAGGCCGACAGCACCATCATCAGCCCGAGCGCGAGCAGCAGCGTCACGCACCCGATGATCAGGTAGTAGGTGGTGAGCGGCTTGTCCAGCAGCTCCCGCAGCGAGACGAGCTGCTCGCGGGCCCAGCCTGACGGCTCCTGCGTGGCGCGCGAGCGCTGTTCCTTCTCGGAGGCCGGCGCGCTCACGTGGCCGCCTCTAGCCCGCGTACGGCACGCGCGAAGGCCTCCCCTCGCGCCGGATAGTTGGCGAACATGTCCAGCGACGCGCCCGCCGGGGACAGCAGCACGGTGTCTCCGGGGGAGGCCAGCCGGGAGGCTTCGGTGACGACTCGGTCCATCACACCAGTGTCTTGGCCGGAGATGTCCACGACGGGGACATTCGGCGCGTGTCGCGCGAGAGCTTCGGCGATCCGGGCCCGGTCGGCGCCGAGCAGCACCGCGCCGCGCAGCCGGGGGGCCGCCTGCCGGACGAGCTCGTCCACGTCAGCGCCCTTGAGCTGGCCGCCGGCCACCCACACGATCGACGGGTAGGACGAGAGCGCGGCGGCGGCGGCGTGCGGGTTGGTGGCCTTGGAGTCGTCGACGTAGTCGACCTCGCCGACGCGGGCCACGTGGGCCAGGCGGTGCGGGTCGGGCGTGAAGTCGCGCAGGCCCTGCCGTACGGCCTCCGAGGAGACGCCGAGGGTGCGGGCCAGCGCGGCGGCGGCCAGCGCGTTGGCGACGTTGTGCGGCGCGAGCGGGCGCACGTCGGCCAGCGTGGCGAGCTCCTCGGCCGACTCGGCCGGGTCGGCGACGAAGGCCCGGTCGACGAGCAGGTCCTCGACCACGCCGACCTGGCCGGGCCTGGGCACGCGCAGCGTGAAGCCGACGGCGCCCGGGTAGGGGGCGGCCAGCCGGGCGACCTCGGGGTCGTCGGCGTTGTAGATCACGGTGCCGGCCCGCTCGTACAGCCGGCCCTTGTCGGCCGCGTACGCCTCCATGGACCCGTGCCAGTCGAGGTGGTCGGGCGCCAGGTTGAGGATCGCGGCGGCGTGCGGGGCCAGCGTGGAGGACCAGTGGAGCTGGAAGCTCGACAGCTCGACGGCGAGCGCGTCGTACGGCTCGCCCACGGCCTCCACCACGGGCACGCCCACGTTGCCGACGGCGGCGGCCTTGCGCCCGGCGGCGAGCAGGATGGAGGTGAGCATGCGCACTGCGGTGGTCTTGCCGTTGGTGCCGGTCAGCGCCAGCCAGGGGGCGGCCCGGCCGGACCGCAGCCGCCACGCCAGCTCCACCTCGCCGACCACCTCGACGCCCGCGTCGAGGGCGGCGGCGATGAGCGGGTGGTGCGGCGCCCAGCCGGTGGTGACCAGCCGGGTGACGCCCTCGGGCAGCTCCAGCGGCCCGAACCTGACCTCGACGCCGTGCCCGGACAGCTCGGCCGCGGCGGCGAGCTGCCGCTCCCCCTCGGCCGACTCCACGACGACGACCCGCTCGCCCCGCGCGGCCAGCACGCGGGCGGCGGCGGTGCCGGAGACGCCGAGCCCGGCGACGCAGGTGAGGCTCATCAGCGGGGCATCCATTCGAAGTAGAACAGGCCGAGCCCGAGCGCCGCGCACAGCCCGGCGACCAGCCAGAAGCGCACCACGATCGTGGTCTCGGCCCAGCCCTTGAGCTCGAAGTGGTGCTGCAGCGGCGCCATCCGGAACACCCGTTTGCCGGTCATCTTGAAGAAGCCCACCTGGATGATCACCGACATCGTGATGACGACGCAGAGCCCGGCCAGGATGATGAGCAGGAGCTGGGTGCGGGTGGCGATGGCCAGGCCGGCCAGCACGCCGCCGAGCGCGAGCGAGCCGGTGTCGCCCATGAAGATCTTGGCGGGGGGCGCGTTCCACCACAGGAAGCCGACCAGGGCGCCGAGCACGGAGGCGGCCACCACGGCCAGGTCGAGCGGGTCGCGCACCCAGTAGCAGTTGGGGCCGAGCTGGTCGATGCAGTTGTTGCGCAGCTGCCAGTTGCCGATCAGCACGTACGCGCCGAGGACGACGCCGGTGGCGCCGCTGGCCAGGCCGTCGAGGCCGTCGGTGAGGTTCACCGCGTTGGAGAACCCGACGATCATGATGAGGACCCAGATGGTGAACCCGACGATGCCGATCGACGGGCCGAAGTCACGCAGGAACGACAGCCTCGGCTCGGCGGGCGTGATGTCGTAGATGTTGGGGTTCTGCGTGACGAGCACCGCGAAGATCGCGCCGATGATGAGCTGGCCGAGCGCCTTGGCGCCACTGCGCAGGCCCAGGGAGCGCTGCTTGTAGATCTTGATGAAGTCGTCGAGGAAGCCGACGGCGCCGAGCCCGGTCATCAGGAACAGCACCAGCAGCCCCGAGATCGTCGGCTTGGCCAGCGTGGCCAGGTGGGATGCGCCGTAGGCGAGCAGCGAGGCCAGCACGATGACCGTGCCGCCCATGGTGGGGGTGCCACGCTTGCCGTGGTGGCCGGACGGGCCCTCCTCGCGGATCTCCTGGCCGTAGCCGCGTCTGGAGAACAGCCGGATGGCGAGGGGGGTGCCGAGCATGGAGAGGATCAGCCCCACCGCGCCGGCGATGATGATGTCGGTCACTGGGCGGCACCCCCGAGCAGCAGCTCGGCCGTGCGTTCGAGACCCATGGCCCGGGGGCCCTTGACGAGCACGACGTCACCGGGCCGCAGCCACCGGCCCAGCTCGGCCGCCGCCGCCTGCGCGTCGGGCACGTGCGTGATGAGCGGCGGCCCGCCCGCTCCCGGGGGCCCGCCCGCCTCGGCCAGCCGCCTGGCGGCCTCGTGCGCGCCTTCGAGCACCGGCCCGGCGTCGGCGCCTGCCACGACCAGGCCCGCCAGGCCGCTGCCGCCCGCCAGCCGGCCGAGCTCGGTGTTGAGCTCCTGGCTCTCGTCACCCAGCTCGCGCAGGGCGGCGATGACGGCGAACCGGCGCCGGCCCCGGCCGAGCGCGGCCAGCGCCTCGAACGCGGCCCGCATCGAGTCGGGGTTGGCGTTGTAGGCGTCGTTGACGACCGTGACGCCGTCGGGCCGGTCGGTGACCTCCATCCGCCACCGGCTGCGCGGCTCGGCCTGCGACAGCTCCTCGGCGATGGTGGCGACCGGCAGGCCCAGCTCGTAGCCCGCCGCGGCCGCGGCCAGCGCGTTGTCCACCGCGTGGCCGCCGTACAGCTTGAGCCTCACGGGAGCCGCGCCCGAGGGGGTGCGCAGCGTGAACGCGGCGCGCCCGCGCTCGTCCACGGTGATCTCCTCGGCCCGCACGACCGCGTCCTCGGATCGGCCGAACAGGGTGACGCGCGCCTGCGTGCGCGAGGCCATCGCGCGCACCAGCGGGTCGTCGGCGTTGAGCACGGCGACGCCGTCGCCCGGCAGCGCCTCGACGAGCTCGCCCTTGGCCTTGGCGATGGCCTCCTTGCCGCCGAACACGCCGAGGTGGGCGGTGCCGACGTTGAGCACCACGCCGATCCGCGGCGGCGCGATGCGCGCCAGGTCGGCGATGTTGCCGATGCTGCGGGCGCTCAGCTCCAGCACCAGGTAGCGGGTGGTGGCGTCGGCCTTGAGGACCGTGAGCGGATGGCCGATCTCGTTGTTGTGGTTGCCGGCGGGCGCGATCGTCGGGCCGATGCGGGCGGTGAGCCTGGCCAGCAGGTCCTTGGTGGTGGTCTTGCCGGCCGAGCCGGTCACCCCGATCACGGTCGCCGAGGGCAGCGCGGCGGCCTGCGCCGTGGCCAGCTCGGCGAGCGCGGCCGTGGCGTCGGGCACGATGATCGCGGGCCCCTCGACCGGGCGGCCGGCGAGCACCGCGACGGCGCCGGCCCGCAGCGCCTGCGCGGCGAAGTCGTGGCCGTCGACCCGGGCGCCCTTGTAGGCGACGAACAGCGATCCCGGCGCGGCTTCCCTCGAGTCGATGACGACGGGACCCCGCACCACCGCGCGGGGGTCGGCCATGCCCGACAGGGCGCCCGAGGTGATCTCGGCGATCCTGGCCAGAGGCAACGGGATCATGCGTGCTTCCTGCTTTCCTTGCGTGCGTCGATCGCGGCGGCGACCACCTCCCTGTCGTCGAAGGGGATCACCTCGCCTGAAACGTACTGGCCCTGCTCGTGGCCCTTGCCGGCCACGACTATCACGTCACCGCGCCCGGCGCGGCCGACCGCCAGGTCGATGGCCGCGGCGCGGTCGGGCTCAATGATCACATGGGCGCGCTCGTGCCGGGGAACGCGGAGCGCCCCCTCCATCATGGCGGCCAGGATGTGCAGCGGGTCCTCGGAACGGGGATTGTCGCTCGTGAAGACCGCCACATCGGCCAGCCGGGCGGCGGCCTCGCCCATGAGCGGCCGCTTGCCCGAGTCGCGGTCGCCGCCGCAGCCGAGCACGACCGTGAGCGTGCCGTCGGTGACCTCGCGCAGCGAGCGCAGCACCGACTCGACCGCGGCGGGTTTGTGCGAGTAGTCGACGACGGCCTGGAACGCGTCGCCGGAGCCGGTGACCCGCTCCATGCGGCCCGGCACTCCCGTCAGCGTGCCGACGCCGCGCACGGCGTCGGACAGCGGCGCCCCGGACTCGACGAGCGTGACGATCGCGCCGAGCGCGTTGGCGACGTTGAACGGGCCCGGCAGCGAGATCCGCGCCCGCGCCTCCACGCCGCCCGGACCGGCCACCAGGAACTCGCTGCCGTGGGCGCCCAGCCGGACGTCCAGCGCCCGCCAGTCGGCCTCCGGGTCGCCCAGTGCCGAGAACGTCGTCATCGGCACCTTGGCCACGCTCAGCAGCTCGCGGCCGTAGGCGTCGTCGAGGTTGGTGACGCCGCAGCGGCTCAGCTCCGGCTGGAACAGCCTGGCCTTGGTGGCGAAGTAGTCGTCGAAGTCCTTGTGGAAGTCGAGGTGGTCCTGCGACAGGTTGGTGAACAGCGCCACGTCGTAGCAGACGCCGTCGACCCGGCCCAGCGCCAGCGCGTGGCTGGAGACCTCCATGGCGGCCGCCGTGACGCCCTGCTCGCGCATGAGCGCGAACAGGCCGTGCA
Organism: Nonomuraea sp. NPDC023979; assembly: GCF_040639085.1. NCBI lineage: Bacteria > Bacillati > Actinomycetota > Actinomycetes > Streptosporangiales > Streptosporangiaceae > Nonomuraea > Nonomuraea sp. NPDC023979. The sequence goes on along the minus strand of NZ_JBEZZG010000042.1, from coordinate 2,440 downwards.
GCTCGGAGGCCTCCGGCGTGGTCAGCCTGGCCTCGAAGCGCAGCTCTCCGGCGCGGATCTCCACGCCGCCGACCAGGCCGGCCGTGTGCCCGGCCGCGCGCAGCCCGGCCTCCAGCAGGAACGTGGTGGTCGACTTGCCGCTGGTGCCGGTCACGCCGAGGACGGTGATGCCGTCGGCGGGCCGGCCGTAGACCCAGGCCGAGACCTGGCCCAGCACGGCGCGCGGATCGGGCACGATCAGCACCGGCAGGCCGGTGGCGACGGCCGCGTCACGGCCGCCGGGATCGGTCAGCACCGCCACGGCGCCGCGGGCCAGCGCCTCGGCGGCGAAGTCCGCGCCGTGGGCGCTGGCGCCCGGCAGGGCGACGTACAGATCTCCGCGCCGCACCTGGCGGGAGTCGATGGTGACGCCGGTCAGCGCGGCGCGCGGCGAGCGCGCGGTGCCTGAACCGGCGTCGAGCATGGTCGCCAGCCCGGTCAGCGGGCGGGGCGGACTGCTCGTTGGACGCATAGACGACGGGGGACGCACGGCGGCAGCGTACCTTTCCCGGTCACTGTCCCGCGCGTGTCCGCACCGGGGAGGCGGCGGAGCCTGTGGGAGGAATCTTCCTGCTCTTGATGGCGAACGTCATCACATCCTTGAACACCGGCGCGGCCAGCTGCCCGCCGAAGTGGCCGTTCTTGGGGTTCTGCAGCACCGACAGCACCACCAGCCGGGGCGCGTCGGCGGGCGTGAAGCCCACGAACGAGGCGGTGTAGCCGTCGTAGCGGCCGAGTTCGGCATCGTAGCGGTTGGCCGTGCCGGTCTTGCCCGCCACCCGGTAGCCCGGGATGGCGGCGAGCTCGCCGGTGCCCTCCGCGCTCACCGCGGCCTCGAGCATGGTGCTGATCTCCTTGGCGGTCTCCTCGCTGGTCACCCTGGTCTGCTTACCAGGAGGAGCGGGGACGAACCTGCCCGCCGCGTCCGTCGTGCCGGCGACGATCTGCGGCTCGATCTTGACGCCGCCGTTGGCGATCGTCTGGTAGACGCTGGCCATCTGCAGCGCCGTGACCGAGACGCCCTGCCCGTAGGCGACCGTGCAGCTCTGGCTGCCCGACCAGGTCTTGTAGTCGGGCAGCAGCCCGGCCTCCGCGCCCGGCACCCCGCCGCCCGGCCGCGTGCCGAACCCGAACGCCTTGAGCATCTCGTACAGGCCCTGGCTGCCGACCTTGCGCGCGGCCATGACCGTGGCCACGTTGCTCGACTCGGCCACGGCCTGCTGGAAGGTCATGTTCTGCGGCGGGTGCGCGTGCGCGTCGCGCAGCACCCGGTCGGCGCACTGGATGTTGTCCTTGACGTGGAACACCGTGCCCGGCTCGACCACGCCCGCCTCCAGCGCGGCGGCGGCGGTGATCACCTTGTTCGTGCTGCCCGGCTCGAACACCTCGGCCGCGGCGCGGTTGACGTAGTGCGACTCGGGCGCCTTGCGCCAGTTGGCCAGGTCGAGCTCGGGGGCGTTGGCCATGGCGATGATCTGCGCCGTGCGGACGTCCATGACGATCACGGTGCCGCTGCTCGCGCCCGACTTCCTCGTCTGCTCGGCGATCGCCTTCTGGGCCGCCCACTGGATGTCGCGGTCGATGGTCAGCCGCACGTCACGGCCGTCGACCGGCGGCGTGCGCTGGCTGCTGGTCATCGGGATGCGCAGGCCGTCACGGCCCGTCTCCATCCGCACCTCGCCGTCACGCCCCGCCAGCACCGAGTCGCGGGCCTGCTCCATGCCCGCCAGGCCGCTCTTCTCGTCGCCGACGAAGCCGATCAGGCTGCCCGCCAGGTCGCCGCCGGGGTAGACCCGCCGGTACGTCTCCGTGGCCGTCAGCGACGGGATCGGCTCCTTCAGCAGGCGGGTGGCCACGACCGGCTCCACGTCCCTGGCCAGGAGCTGGTAGCGGGTGTCGACGCGGGCCAGCTTGGCGGCCAGCTCGCGCTCGTCCTTGCCCAGATGGCGCGCCAGCAGCGCGGCCACCTTCCCGCGCACCTCCTCGGGCACCTTCGTCGGGTCGATGGCGATCTCCCGCGCCTCGACCGTCACGGCCAGGTCGTGGCCGTTCACGTCGGTGATGGAGCCGCGCTTGGCCTGGATCTCCTCCGTCTGCTGCCGCTGGTCCACCGCCGCCGCCTCGTACACCTTGGAGTCGAGGCCCTGCATCTGGATCAGGCGGCCGGCGAAGATCGACAGCACGAACGTCATGCCGATCAGGCCGATGTTGATCCGCCGGCGCGGGTTGCCCAGGCGCAGCACCAGTGGCGGCCTCGGCGGCACGGGCGGCCGCCCGCCGCCCTGGCGCGGCCCCCGGGGCGGTGGACGGCGGCCGCCGTCCTCGCGGGCGCTGCGGTAGCCCTCCCCGCCGTCGCGGCCCCGGTGCCCGTCGGAGCCGTCGCGCGTGCGTCCCCTGGGGC